>NZ_JASJVE010000018.1:0-150240 GCF_036346185.1 Pseudomonas sp. 10C3
AGATGTGTATAAGAGACAGGTGATGATCGCGGCCGTTTTGTTTGGAGCGGGCTTTATTTGAACGGTTCGAGCAGGTCGCCTTCGGCAGCCAGTAGCGCTGCTCCTTTCTTAGTCACGATCTCATTCAGGGAGGCCATGCCTGCACTCCTCGGGCGAAACCGCAAAACCAAAGCCCGGCAAAAAAGCGTCAGGCTGCAAACGAATCAGTCATGTTTGCGCTTGTGTTTGCTGCCACTGGCCATGTCATTGGCAATGGCGCCACCTGCTGCGCCGCCCAGGCCTGCGCCAACGGTTGAGCCGGTAGTACCGCCCAGTTTGCCGCCGATCAGCGAGCCGCCTGCTGATCCGAGGCCGCCACCGAGTGCTGCGGAGGTCTTGTGACCTTTGGGTGCAGAGATCGCGCCTCCTGCTGCGCCGCCGACACCGGCACCCAGTGCTGCACCGGTGCTGCCGCCCATTTTCTGGCCGACGACGTTACCCAGTGCGCCGCCGATGCCCCCGCCAAGTGCGGCGTTGAGATCGCCCCCGGCCATGGCGCTTTGGGCGGCCAGAAGTCCTAGGGCGAGGGTAAGGGCAGAAAGTGTTGTACGCATGTTACTAACCTCAAAAAAAGACGATGCAAAGGTGGGGGACGGCAGACTCCTGGAGCCTGTCCGGTGGATCAGTCTCGGCGAGACAGGGTTTTGTTTTTTTCCTGCAGAATCCGTGATGCCTCGTTGTAGTCGGCCTGGAACACAGGGCCTTCCATCCATACAACGGCAGCGTCTTCGTCTTCGTCGTAGAACATCGCCCGGTACGCGATGAGCAGGCTCATCAAGAAGTCGGTGGCGTCCTCTTCTTCCTCTTCGGCAATGACCAGTTCCAGCACCGGGTATTGAAGAAAGACCACGCACATTGCCAGTTGGCTAATCGCTTCGGCGGCTTTCATGGTCTGGAACAGGTCGTCGAAGTCGGCCGGATCGAAGCCGTTTTCAAGGATGTCCTTGAAGTCGAACGTGCTCAGGTCAATGTCGACGTCATCGAAAGGCTGGTTGATCAGGGGTGACGCGAGAACCGGGTGGACGACGCTCTGCGCGGGTTTGCTCACGCGGTTCTGCCTGGCCTTGGTCTTCGCCCGTTTGGCGCGTTTCTGCTGTTTGTCTGACGAGGCCATGGGCTTGAGTCCTTTTGCAGGCAGGGGGGGCGTTGGGGCGCCATTGAAGCGCATACCTTTCGAATAGCCAAGGGGGGCGTCGGCCGCTGTGCGAGCGAACGATAAATGGCGCCCAATAAAAAACCCCTGAATCTTTCGATGCAGGGGTTTTTCGGTATTTATGGTGCCAGAGACGGAATCGAACTTTTCTCTACAGGGCACGTTTTGTATGGTGTTGTTGAGTGGTTGTTTATAAATCTACTCACAAATCTACTCACTTTTCGAAATGTTGCCCCACTTCCGCCGCTTTTCTCTCTGCTCAGGATGACCCAAAACCGGGGCATATCCGCATCATCAAAATAATGTCGGATTTTTCGATATTTTCGCCGCCTAGACTCCAGCCCTGGTCTGATGACCGTCTCCCCAAACTCCACGCGGTGGCATTCCCGCCACCCTGTATTTAGGTTCGGGCCTGACCTCCCGTTTCGGTATGGCAGGTGTGCGTGGGGTAGATAGCAAACGGCCATCAATCCAGTACAATCATTTTTGTTCTGCGCAACGCAGCTCATGCCAATGAAGGCAGCTATGTTTCCCAAGGAGTTACTTTGAAAGCCATCCATAAGACCATCTGCGTTGCCGCCGCAATAGGCGCCACGCTGATCTCTGGCTGCGCCAGCATCGTTAGTGAAAGCAAGCCGAAGGTTGGAATCTACAGCATGCCTACTGGTGCCAAATACGACGTATTGAACAGCAGCGGCCAAGTTGTAGCGTCAGGAGTTACGCCGGGCGGCGCGATCCTTAAATCGAGCCGCGGTTACTTCAAGAGCGAGAGCTATAGCGTAGCTTTCCACAAGGAAGGGCATGCGGACACGGTGACGCCATTGAAGTCGTCAGTGAATGGCTGGTATTGGGGGAATATCGCGTTCGGCGGCCTGATCGGCATGCTGATCGTTGATCCGCTGACCGGCGCGATGTACACGCTACCCGATGATGTCACTGGGAATCTTCCAAGTCTGGCGAAAGCACAAGCTCCAGCACCTGTACAGACGAAGCCAATCGAGCAGCTATCTCAGCAGTAGGTTGCGACGAAGGGTGCGGCGCAAGGGCGGTCTTGATCTGCCTATCAGTGGGGCTGCCTACCGGGGAGCAATCGCAGTGATTCAGCTTCCCGGTTTCAAACAGGAGAACTACCCGGATTTTGGGTAGTTTGTCCGCGACACAATCCGCGCATAACGAAAACGTGTCGCGCACTAGATGCCGGAAAGCTTGCCGCTATCTACAGCCGCATTTCCCTGATGATCCTTCGCGGCTCCGTACCCTGCGAGAGCGCACGCCGGGCATCCCTGGTTAGTTGGTCGAGTGCCTGGCTCTCGAACTCTTCGGCCATGGCTGCGGCCTTCCTCACGATCAGCAATGCCAACTCGGGTGGAAACACCACCTTGTCGGTGGGCAGGTAGTCGCAGTCGATAACGGACAAGGGGTGTCCCTCGGTGGGTGCGGTCATACTCAACAGGCGTTGAGCGGGCGTTCGATTATCTTATAACTGCCGAGATCCCGGTAGTTTGATGGCTCAGATTTGAGCCATCAGGGTAACGACCGCCACCGTGCTGGATTCAATACTCTGTTTAGAAAACAACACGCTGTAGCGTTTTCACCACGCACGTAAAAAAACGTCATTAGGCTGGCTTTGATATGGTGCCGGATTAGAGCTTCGATGCGCCGTCGATAGCCTTAGCTGCTTTTTTGTTAGCGGCTGATGCGGCAACATCATTGTTCGATACAGACGCCCCGAACGTGTTGATATCGTCAGAGTAGCGCGTGAGCGAAATTGTGACCTTCTGACCCTTCCAGATTAGAACGTCATTACCAAAGGACGCCCCTGCCTTTGTCTTTACCGGCTGGACAGTGCTTGTGGATGGCCGGCCATATTTTGAGATGAACATCTCTTTTGCCTTTTCGAAATCATTCGTGCTTCCAGAGAGGTATAGGTACTCGATCCTCCCATCCATAAGCATTGCGTTAAGACTGTAAAAGTAGGTGAGCCCAAGCTGCGGAAGTCCTTTAATTCCATAGAAATTGGTAATGTATGATTTTTCTCGGCACAAGTTTTTCGGGTCTTGCCCTGGTGACAGCTGAGGGCACTCAGGAAGATCGTAAATAATATCCCCGCCAAGCTTGATCCCCATAAAGCTATCCGGCTCTTGTGCCCACACCTCAGGCTTATCTGGCTTCTTAGCGCCAAATGCGGTTGTGGCAATACAGCTAGCCATTACGAACGCCATAAACTTCGATGACATAACACCCTCCATAGTTGAACCTCGACTCTATCATGTCGGGATGCCACCACCCGGTGGACGATTTCTAATCCAGAAGGGTCAGATCTCAAATCGAACCCTTGCCCAAATCTCAAATCCAGCCGAGTCAGATTTCAAATCCGCCTGGCGCACCGTGTCGATCCCTACACAGCGTGTAGATTTCAACACGCCGCCAACCATAACAATTGATAACAGCCGAAGGCGGCAGCTACCCATCAAAACTTAACATTCTGTTGGTGCGAAAACCTGACAAAACCTGTCATTGGAACGGCTGGCGCAGGTCATTCATGGGATGTTTCCGCAACGGGGTCATTCGACCTCGCTGGAGCGTGTTTCGACCTCATTCATGGGGTTATTTCACAACACGTCGTTCGACCTCGATTTGGCGTGTTTTTGCTTCATTCATGGGGTTCGGTTTTCGCAGAACTGGTTTCATTCATGGGGTTGGTTTTCACAACGCTCATTCAACGTCGTATTCGCGTCATTCCGCCTCATTCATGGGGTTTGTTTCGCAAGTCGGAGTTCGACCAGTGAAAAGCACTGCGATACCGTGGAAACCTCAGTGGAAACCAGCGCTTTATGGACTGCGCAAAGTGTCGGCTTTCGGTGGCAACCATCTCTGGCAACCTCACGTTTGGCAACCGCCCGAACTGGTAACCATTGGTGGTAACCAGCGTGGTAACCGGCTGCTTGGTAACCTTGGAAAGTGGCATCAATGATCCTGTGATCTGAAACAGCGCGTTTTGCTGTTACATCCTCTGTTACAGCCTGCCTTGTTACATTTCTCAACAGGCGCCGCCCGCTTTCCGTGTTAACCGCCCAGGTTCGCGCCAGCCTCGCGTAAGAGGGTGCGAACCAAAGGTGCGAACCTCGCTGCGAACTTGCTGCCGGTACGCCCTCGGCAATGCGTACCGTAGGTGCGCACCAGTCTGCGTACCAATGCCGAACAATTCTGTCTCAGGGACAGTTTTGCGCACTCCAGGATGCGTGAAATGTGTGCGTGAAACACTGCGTGAAAACATGCCAATCGGCACTTGACGCGGCTCATTCATGGGGTCGTGTTTCCCCAAACGGGGTTTGATGGTTTTGTGACCAAATAAAGGTGGTCACTGATGGTGGTCACTCGGCTGGTCACTGGCCCTGGTATCCGGCTCGCAATGCCTTCAAACCGTGGATACCAGAGTGGATACCGCCCGATCTGGTCAGCACCAACGACCTAACAAAACTTAACCTTTTTTCAGCGCGAAACCTGTCATTGGCTGAAGCTCAAAACCTTATAAAACCTGATGTTGAAATGCTACGGGAATAGCAGTTTAGGGCGAGCGATGGTGCTTCGGTCAGCTTGCCAGCCTGTTGACAAATGTTGACATTGAATCCGACCTTAAGCGCCCAGCCTGTTAGTAAATGTTAGTGGCCAGGCCGAGGTGTGGCCCGCCAAGCTGTTAACAATTGTTAAGGTTTTTTGGCATCGGTAACCACTTCCGACTGGTTACTTTTGGTGGTTACCGGAGTGGTTACCCGAGAACGAAAAACCGCCCGAAGACGGCTGCCCTGTGAGGTTGAGTTTCCGGCTTGGCTACTGCTTATCCTCGGCAACGATGCCAACCGACACGCAAGCAGACCCCACGGTCATCTCGCCGTAGCAGAGCGGAACCGGGTTGCCTTGGGTGGTGGTGTTCTTGATGCCGGAGAAGTTATAGCTGGGTGTGTTGTTGGCTGATTCGGAAGAACTAAGGCCCTTCTGCGTGCCCGCCATCATCTGGGCTACGCCGCCAAGCGCCAGCGAGACACCAATGGCTCCGGCCACGCCCCAAGCTGCGGTGCCAGCAGCAGTACCGAACAGGGTGCCAGAGCCTGCCGCGCCAGCCGCAAGCCCGCCAGTGAAGTAGGAGGCAGCTACAACGAGGGCAATGCCGACGATGGTTTGCAGTCCTCCGCTGTTCTTGCTGCCCTCTACGACTGGCGTGATGCGCATGACGCAATCCCCTGGCGGGTCGCGCAGCTCGCTTTCGCCGATGTTGCGATCCCCGCACCAGAGAGCAAACACGATGCCCTTATCTCTGGCTTCGTTCATGTAACGGGTGAACCCTGGCTGTAGAACCCCGAGCGCTCTCATTGCTTCGGCCCAATTGGCTACCGCCAACTTGTGATCCCTGCCAAAGCGCTTACCTAGCGCTCCGTCCAGGCGGATTTCTCGAATTCGCTCACTCATACCTGATCCTCAGCATAAATCCCCGCACTGATGATCGCGCCTCCCACCCTCCGCTTGCCGTAGCACAGCGGAACCGGGTTCCCGGATGCCGTGGTGTTCTTCGCGCTACCGAATGCGTAGCCCGGTGTGTTCTCGGGCGCAGCGCTGGTTTTTAGGCCGCCAGCTTGAGGGCTGAGCATTTGGATCACGCCGCCAATCGCCATGGCCCAACCAGTAGCAGCCATCGCACTTGTAAGCGGTGTGGCCGTGCCGCCTGATGCGGCGGTGATGAATGCAGCCGCGACGATCAGCACCGCTCCTACGACGGTTTGCATGATGCCTGCGCGCTTGCTGCCGCATATCACCGGAACGATGCGGATCTCCCTGGCGCCCCCAAGCTTTAGCTCATCCTCACCGACGTTTTTCCCGTTCCGGAAGATGGCGAACACCAGGCCCATCGCCTTAGCGTTTGCGAGGTACTTCATGAAACCCGGATGGTTTACATCGATTGCCTTCGCAACCTCATGCACGCTGCCGGTTGAAAGTTCGTAAATGTGTTCCCGACCGAACAGCTTCGCGGCTGAGCCGCCGAGTAGGATTCTGGTCATTGGTCTGTATTCGATTGCTGATGCGCTCATGTTGGCTCCTATCTGTTGGCAGTGTTGTGGGTTGGAACTTCGACGCCGATCTGCATAGCCAGCATCATTCGGGATGCCATGGCATCGTCACGGATTGCCTTTTCGCGGCCAAAATCCGGGTTCCAGGCCCAGCAGTGAGTGGCCTGATAGGCTCGAGCCCCACGGAACGTTCCGCGTAGTAGGTCGGCTGAGATTCTGGCCTCATCCTCTGTGAAGTAGGGGCCGTCGATAACCACTTTCTGGCCCTCCTGAACATACTGAACATCCCAGACTAAGTAGCCGCCAACCATGCGAATGTCGCTGGCAAAGTCAGCGGCCTTGCACGCCTCGGCAAATCTCTCTTTGTGGGTGGGCGGTTGCTGGGCGGTATTGCTGTGTTGGTTTGTCATGCGTACCTCTGATGCGCCGCTGGCGCTGGTAATGGGCTGATACCCGGTATTGCTCTGGTGGTGTGCGACACGTTTTGCGTTTGAAGAAAACGTGTCGCGACACGGGAATGGTTTATTTGCCGACGATGCGCAGGTCGGGCGGTAACTTCGGCCCGAACAGCTCACCAGGCGCGAACGGATCTGGCAGCAGGTCTTCCGGGCATTCCTTGATGAAATGGATCATTGCGGCATGGCAGGCGCGATACAGCGGGCCACCGGCACCCCATTCGCCGCCGTACCCGGTGGCGCTGTCCTCCAGTTGGGATAGGTAGGCCACTCCGCGAAGACTGGTGTCACCGTCCTTGTGAGCTTGCTGGCGATGAACCGGGTTGACGCTCATCAGGTCGCACATACGGTCGAAGCCCAGCGCATCGGCCAACCCTTCGCGGTCGAACATCAGTGATTGTCCAAACCCAGCCAGTACAAAGCGCGCCCCACTGCGCTCATCCTCTCGGTGTGCCTGCGCTCGCTGCTCCAGGTCTGCAATGGCTTGCCGGGTGAATGGCATAAACGCTTTTAATTTGCCCGCTTCACGGCGCATGGCACGGCGTTCGCTGTGGATTGAGTCGAGCTGATGAGCAATGGCACGACAAATTCGCCGGTGGGTGATGAGTTTCGTGGTGGCACTGGTGATTGGCTTCAATCCGATCTTGCACAGGGCAAGGATGAGGTTCGGCGTCATTGGTGCGACTCCATAGGTGTGCGGTCATAAGTGGCGCGCAGGTCAGCGCCAGCAGCGCAGTGGCGGCCGGTGGGCGCGCAGCAGGAACGACACGCCATAAGGTGGTTGATGTATTGGTCGCGGGTATGGCGCCACTCAGGCGTTGCCATGGCGGCATTGGTGTACATGGCGGCCGGTAATTGGACGGGGCGCTCAACACGACTGATCAGCACCGGGCGCGGACGATCCGGGGCGCGACTCGCCATGGTCTGTTTATCGGCGCCAGCGATGGTCGGCGGTATGTGATCGAGCAGGCTGGAAAGGAGGCTCATGGCGTCACCTGCCCCGAATTGCGCCATTGCCCATATGTGTGACTAGAAAAAAAACGGGGGAACGGGGGAACAGGGGGAACGTCCAGTATTTCCGGGGCCTCCAGAGGAGGTTTCTGTTCCCCATGTTTTTTTGTGGGGAACAGTGATAACCAAATGTTCAGAAAAGCTGACGCTCTTATATTGAAAAACATGTTTGTGTTCCCCCTGTTCCCCATACATCTAATAAGGGGGAACGGCTACAGGCCACGTTTTTAAAGGCCGTTCCCCCGTTCCCCCTGTTCCCCACAAAAATAGGTTCCTGTGAACTCGGGCATTGGTTCTTGGTGGTAATAGGGGTCATACGCTGCCACCTTCGCCGTCCATGACCTCGGGATCGATCACGTACAGTCGGGGCGAACCGCCACCGGGAATGCGGTATTTCTTGGTCTTGCGGCTATCCCGGTCGGTGTCGCGTTTAGCCAGGGCGCCGCCTACCTCAAGCGCTTTGATGACGCGGGTAAGGCCGAACCCATGAGCCGCCTCAATCAGCGCCGACTTGTTGAACAGGTACAGGCGCTTCTGGCCCACGGTCTCCCAGTACCCGGCGCGGTTGAACACCTTGGCGTCGACGGTTTGGTCATCTACGTTCGAGAATCGGCTGCTGCCGTGCTTGTCGATGAAGTCCAGGATTCCGGCGAGGATCTGCCGGTCTTCGGCGTTGCCGCCGCCTACACGGCTCAACCATTCGCCATACAACAACTGGCAGTCAGCAAGGGCGCTACCAGGCGTCCAGGGCAACAGTCCGTAGGCGATAGCCATTTCCCCAGCCAGTGCAATGACGGCAAAGCGATCCGCTACCCGTCCGGCTTGGGCGTTGTCCTCAACGAAACTGGCGCGTATACCGGCGAAGTCTTTCAGCAGGCCGGGCCGGTCATCGCTGGCGAGCAGTTTTTCCACGAATGCCGATCCAATGTGCCCGTGGTGTGCGGCGACAGCGACGGTCAGCAGGCGGTGAAAGTCGGCGCCCGCCAAGCCATGCAATTCATCGAAGGCGCGGTGGGTGCGCGTACCGGCGTTCACGTCCACCATGCGCAGCTCAGCACCAGCGTGGGCCGCATTGCCGCCGATGGCCGCGTGTTCGGACAGGGAGCGTTCGCCACTGGAGAGCGTCAGCAGGCGCCAACTCAGCTTGGCCCGACCTTCACGCTCACGGGTCATGGTGCCCTTGCCTTGACCGTTGGCCAGGGAATAGGCCATTTCCTGTACGCGCTTGGGGTCGGCTCGTTTGATTTCGTCCAGGGGCAACAGGGTGTCATTGCGGCCCGAGGCTTCAATCTCCAGCCCGCCCTTGGTCATGTCCCACGACGCGGCAAAGATTCCGGGATCACCCCACACGGATGAACCGATCAGTTGCGCCAGTGACTTGCCGCTGGAGCTGTCGCCCACCAGGTGAACACCGCCACCCAATACGCCCACCAGACTCAGCAGCGGGCCAGCCAGCGCGCAGCCAATCGCCAGCGTCAGTACCGGATTGCCTTCGCACTTGGCCGCGACCTCGGTTTTCCACCGTTCCAGATCGCCACGGACGCTGAATAGGTTCTGTCCCTTGCCGCTGGCCTGATAACGCACCTTGTCACTGCCGATGGTGCGGCCCGGCAACACGAACGCGCCCGACTCATGCCAGCCGGGGCGGCAAGTGGTGGCAAACACTTGGTCTGGGCGCTGGTCTAGCAGGTACTCCATAAACGAGCCACGTTTCTTGAGCGCGATTATCACGCCCATGCCGAACAGTTGGCGCCTGGCGTCCTCACCGCTGCCGCCGAACACCTCCATGGGGATGATCCATTCCTTGATGCCGTTCTCCGTCACCAGGCGCAGGAAACGGCCCTCGCTGCCGTCGTCGCTATTGGTCGTCCGGGCCGCCACGGTCACGGGGCTGGCGATCCATTCGTCAGTGATAGGGCGGTCGCCGGTATCGCTCTCGGCGTCGTCCTCATCTTGGCCCGCCACTCGCTTGAAGCCGTGCCGGTACACGCCGGGGCGCAGCCTGCGGCCCTTCTCGTTCGTCACCCAGTATTCGTACACGGCCCAGCAAGGGCGTTCAGGCTTAACCATGGGGGCTTCAGGGCGCAGGTTGATGACGTTGTTTTCAGGCGATGCCATGGGCTTTGCTCCATACGGCCAAATCATTGAAGTCGGTCAGCGTGTCGGGCGCGTCGGCGGGCCATTCGGGGAAGGTCACCAGACAGCCAGCAAGAGCGGCGGCGGCATTGGCGGCGGTGCGTCCGGGGTTACCGTCGGTACGCCTGTCGTCGTCACCAGCGATGATGATTTCGACGCTGTGGTATTCGGCTCTAAGCGCCAGCGCTACCGGCTTGAGATTCCCGGAATTCATGCCGCAGGCGACGGTGTAGCCGCTTTCGTGAAGCGTTGCCCCCGTGGCCCAGCCCTCGCAAATACAAAGTGGCTTGCCTGGCGCGATCCGGCCCATCGGTGAATAACAGCCCCTCACCCGACCACCGAACAAGAAGCGCTTCCCGCCGTCTAGGGCGATTCGTTGCAGGTTGACCAGCACGCCACCTGAGTACAGCGGCACCAGTAATTCGTCACCACGCTGGCGCAGGCCATAAGGCCGAACGCCTTTGGCAATCAGGTATGGGTGATCGGGATCGGCGCGGCGCGCATCACGCCACCAGCGTTGGCCAAGGGTTGCCGTCTCTAGCTGGCGCTGGCGCTGCTCGGCTTCACGTTGCTGGCGCGCTTGGTCGATGCGTTGGCGTACCTGCTCGGCTTCGCGGGCGTCGACCGGCTCACGGCTACACCAGGTGGAGGCGCCACCAGTCTTCCAGCTGCCGAACGCGGCCGAGGCAATGCCGTCCAGATACAGGACATACCAGCCATTGAGCGTTCCGGGCTTGTCGTCTGGCACGCGGAACCGGTGGATGTTGCCGTCCGGCTCGGGGAGGAAGTCGAGCGACCCAAATACCGACTGGAGCGCGTCACGGAATAGGATCGTCACGTCACTCATGATTCACCCCTTGGCGATCAGCGCCAGCAAAGGCCCGGACTACCTGCCCGTTATTCACGGCGTGCCAGTAAGTCAGGTCGTCCAGCGAATCAATGAGGCAGGCCGTCACTACGGCGTCGGCACTGCGCATCACGACACGCCCACACTCTGCGTCGGCCTGGCTCAAGAACGGCCCCAGCAAAGCCTTGGGCGCTTTCGGATGCGTGACGTAAAACAGTTCGGCGACTTTCTTCGGGCAAGCCGGTAGCGCGCCCGCTGTGTTGCAGGTTTGGTTGTTCATGGTTGGTTAAGCCTCTACGGTGTCAGGGCTATCGAACTGCAATGTGGCCCACAGCGCATCAATGACCGCCTTTGCGCTTTCCAGGGAATGGAGAACCATCCAGGCCTGATTTCCTTCAAGCGGTGTACCCATGCCGGCCAGCTCTATGCTGCCTGTGATGGTAGACAGGAGGTTGGACGCTTTGGTTAGCGCGGTCTCAGCATCGATGCCGGGGGTAACGCTGAAAATGCTTTGATCGCCAATCTCTGAGAATCTTTCCTCGGTAGTAATCAGCGGCTTAATCACAGATCACCCCCGTTCGACTCAATCATGCCTTCGAGCAGTTCGGCCCAGGCCATAGCGGTGTGCTGAGCGACGGTCGCCAGAACCTTCGATACAAGCGGTTGTGTGGTTGGTGCGGCAATCACTGAGAGAGCCAGTGCGAGCATGACAAGGATTTCTTGCACGCCGCGCAGATCGTCGTCCGGGGTATGGATAGGGGCGGTCATGCGGTAACCCCCACATCCATTCCGGGGCGCTCACTTTCGTCGACGTACGAGGCTCCCAGATAGCGGTGCTCCCAGCAGAAGTTACGAGAGAACGTGCGGACCTGCTCGATGTGCCTGGCGATGTCACAAGCCAGTTTGTTGTCATAGCCACCCATAGCGGGGATCACGAACGTCAGCAGGATTTTCTCCAGCTTTATGCATTCCTCCCGGGCGAAGTTCATGTAGTGCATATCCCGAACGCTCAGAACGGCATCGGACAAAATCTCGCCTTCGAGGAAGGTGCAAGCGATCTGGGTGCGGGTCTGCAGATTCATTGCACACCGCCGACTGTTTCCAGCGAACGTGCTTGTTCCATGTGGGCGTTGTAGCGTTTGAGGCGAACGGACAGGGATGAGTCGGCACGGAGAGCGCTCAAGGCCATACGGCGGTGAGCAAAGGCGCGGATTTTGGATGGAGTGAGGGCGTGCATAGGTGGAGCTCCCGTATCAAATTGAGAGCTGCCACGTTTGCGACCAAGCAAGAGGGTGGCAGCCGTGTGCGGATTGGTCGACCGGAGATACAGGAACCCGGCAGGGCCTAAGCCCTTCCACACACAGCCACCATAAAACGAAATTGGGGACGAAAAAATAGCGCCAGCAATCGTAATGGAGGCGCCTATGCGCCCGTATCTGTTCGGGCGACCAAGCCCGGTCGCTGATTTTGCAGCGACGGGCGCACCATACCGCCGATGTGCGAACTTGGCAACACTCGGGAATGATTGAGTGGGCGTCATGCGGCTTTGCTCCCGATCAGTTTCATCTGCAGATCACCGACGTAGCCCAGCAGGTGTTTCTTCCGGGTCGCAAAGTCCTTGCCCTGGCCGATCAACAGCACGTCGCGATTTTCCACCAGCATGATCAGCTCAAGTTCAGCTTGGGTCAGTTGGTCACGGTTGCGGCCCTTGAAGGCGCCCGTGATGACCTCGTTGATAAGCCTGGCCTCGTTCATGTAGTGGTGCGGCTTCGTGGTTTTGCCGATGGCCTCGTAGGTCAGTGACAGAGCGTCACACAAGCTCCTGTAGCCGACGGCGGCCTGACGACGGGCCATCGACCGCGAGTTGAGTTCACCGCGTATCAGGGCGTCTACCTGCTCGTCACACCAAATCTCAAAGTCGACTGACAGCCACCGGGCAAACTTCACTGCCAGCTTTGGATGGAGCCAGGTACCGCCACCACGATCGGCGCGGGCACGGCTGGTTTTTACATATGTGATTTCCCCATATGTACGCTGCAAACCGTCCAGGTAGCGGATTGCGTCGGGCAGCCTGAGCCATTGCGCAGGCTCTTTGTCGAACCGTGCCGCCGCCTCCGTCGCATTGATCCAGCCGTCAGCATTGAAGCGCACGGCCTGGCCTTCGTAGTCGAATGGGATGATGCGGGCGGTCATACGGCACCTCCCGGCAGCAGGTCGCTAGCACTCGTCACGTCATGCGTGATGCAGATAAAGCGCGGGTCAGGGGCACAAGTGAATGAGGCTGCAACAGCTACGCCTTTGCCGACTCCGTAGTACTCGATATACCGCGCAAGCTGCCTGGCACTGGCTTTCGTAAAGGCGTCACGCTTCACCTCCACCGGAAGAATTTCACCTGAGAGCTTCACCCACCCATCTGGGATATGAAGCGGGTCTGATTTTTTGATGAGGCGGACGGCGCCCGGCAAGTAGGCGTCGAGATTGGTGAAGAATTTACGATGAATATCAAACTCAGTGAACTTTGGCGCCAGAAGGCTAGATGCTGCTTGATCGAAAACCGCAAGCCGAAGAAACAGAAGCGAGTCATGCGTTTCGCCGGGGGAAAGATCATTGGCGAGCATCCCCATTGCCTCATCCGGGGCGGTAAGGGCTAGTTCGGCAATCCTCCCAAGCAATAGCGCCTGCTCGGCCAGCAAGCGGCTATCTATGCGGGGCTCACCCTTGTATTGGATCAGGGTAATGTCAGATTTACCGATATTACTTTCGCCCATCGGCTTGATGATTTTGGTCGTCATGCCGCCACCTTCTGGCGTTTCGCCGCACGCTCAAACATCAGCGCCAGCACCTTGTCTGCTTGGGCGTATGAGCTTTCCAACAGGCGGTAACGGGTACAGTCGCAAGGGGTGCCCCAGTTGTTAGGCGACTTTTCGAGGATGTGTTCAAACGTCAGGCCGTAGCTGTTTTCGAGCACGGGAATGGTCGAGTTCAGGCAGGTGTCGCCAACCCACTTCGGTGCCTCGAAACGGTTGAGCGTTCCAACGTGGCGGACGTATACCAGTGCGCGTGCAATCTTGGTGGGGGCTGTTTCCAGCAGTACGGCGGGGCTGGCGCTGGTGATAGTATTGCCGTGCGACAGGCTGTGTTTCTCTTCGGGGATCATGGCCTTTTTCATTTAGGCCACCGCTCGGCTTTCGGCGATGCGGTCATTCATCCAGCCGTAAATTTCAGCCTCGACCCATACGACTGACTTCGGCCCCAGCATGACTTGCTTCGGGAAGTTGTCTGCGGCAATGCGGCGGTAAATCTCAGTACAGGAAATGCCGGTGATGCTTTCCACGGCCTGGCGCTTGATGAAGCGGATCGCTGGCTTGTCGCCGGGGACAAGTACGGCCTGATGGGATTGCTTGCGGATGGGGTGGGTAGTGGCTGTCATCGTCTAGTCGCTCCAGGGCGGTTTGGGTAATCGACGATGAGGATGGTGATGCGTATCCCTCTATTTGAGAGGTAACGGCTTATCAGAAAAGGGGTAACGGCTTAGCTATTCTGTCTGCGGATATGATCCTGCAGGTCTTGAAAATAAAGGCGTTGAAAGGGGTTACCCCTTTTCTTCACGGTCTAGCTACTGCTCCCCCTTTTTTTCTATCTTCAGAGTTCAGCGCGGTAGCAAAACGACTTAGCTTTTTTCCGGTTACATCTTCACCTTGGGCTTTGAACCAGTCACGGCAAAGCACGTCCATACCTTTGCTCGTCGCCTTCACGGGCTCCCTTTCGTTGTCCTTTGTTAGGCAGATCCAGCACTGGAACATTTCCCGAATCTCTGGTGGGGACAGCGGGTTGTCAGGGTTTAGAAATTCAATCGCGAGCATGTGCGGCTCTAACAGTTCCTCGATACGGATTAGCTCATCTTCAGCTTTCAGCCTTGCGCGCCGCTCGCTGCTTGTATCTCTCCGCGATTGCTCGGCCTCGTCCATGAATTGTTGCGACTGCGCTTTATCAATGGCTGACTGGGCGAGAAGTTCCATTACCCGCTGCTCAAGGGTTCTACTTTTTTCGCGCTCGGCGAATATATCCCTAGCTGCGGTTTTCTCTCCCTCTTGGCGCTGAGTGGTTTGGCGCATTTTAAGGTAGCCTTCTTCGCTGCCTGATGGCGTTTCCGCTGGCGCGAAGTGGCTGCGTGAAGGATGTCCGCCCACGATCAGGGCTGAGCTTTGAGTGTCGTTAGCTGGCATTGCATAACCGGCTACCATCAAGGCGCGGCTGGTGGCCTCGATTGTTATTGTTCCAATCCACTGCCGCCAAATGACTACAGCGGCAGTCTGGACAGGCCCGGCGCTGGTGCTAATTGTCTCGGCGGGCTGACCTAGGCTTGCGCTCTCGAAGTAGTCAGCAAGGGCTCCGTAGGTTATGGATCTGTCGCCAGTTGTTGAGGCGCTAAGTGTGACCGATGCGTGAAGGCTATGTATCAGGTGGTCTACCGGCATCAGTGTGCGCAGAACATCGGCAACTTCCCCGGCCAGCATACGGGGGTTGATTGGCTGCTCATCGTCCCATTCTGGAACTATCCTGCTTAGCTGAATACGCCCGAAGCGTTGTTGCATATCTGCCCCCAGGCGCACTTATACATTTGACTGGATAAAACCACAGGGTCAATGCTACCAACAAAGCCCCACGACAACCAACCAATGGTCAGCACTTGCGGATATCTTGCGCTTAGGTGCTAAGCCTTTCGCTTGATGCTCACCACGTTGGCGCCAACGCACACGGCGTCGATTGAGTCAGCCCAGGCTTGCATCATTTCACTGCGCTGCGCCACGTAGGCTGCGTGGTTGTAGGTGCCGCGAATCTCGTCAGTGTCGCCGTGGGCGAGCTGGCGCTCGATCCAATCCTTATTATACCCGCGCCCGTTCAACTCGGTGCTTAGCAGGTGGCGGAACCCGTGCCCGGTCTGCCGACCCTCGTACCCCATCTGGCGCAGAGCCTTGTTTACAGTGTTCTCGCTCATCGGCCTTTCAGGATTGGCGCCAGCAAATACCAGTGAGTAATGCCCGGTCACCTCATGGAGCTGGCGCAAGATAGTGACGGCCTGGCGGGGGAGTGGCACAACATGGGGGCGACGGGCTTTCATGCGGGCGGCAGGAATCGTCCAGAGCGCGGCATCTAAATCGAACTCCGACCACGGCGCTTGGCGAAGCTCACCAGGGCGAACGGCGGTCAGCACCAGAAGTTTGATGGCATGGCGAGTCAGGATATGAATTTTGGCGGCGTCAGACTTACCAAGCAGCTCGGGCAATTCGGCAAAGCTGACGTGCGGATGGTGGCGGGCGGCTTTGGCCTGCGCCGCTACTACGCTCAGGTCGGTGGCCGGGTTGGCGTCTACGACGCCCTTGGCCAGCCCGTACCGAAATATCTGATGCAGCCATTGGCGGATTTTGCCAGCGGCATTCAGAGTGCCCCTTGCTTCGACCTTGCGCACCAGTTCCACCAGATCGGGGCGTGTGATCGCTTTTACCGGGCGGTCGCCGATGCCGGGTATCAAATCGTTTTCAAGGTACAGCTTGGCCTTGTAGGTGGTGCTCTCTGCCCAGCGAGGGGAGTTATAGGCAAACCACTCTCGCGCCAGCGCCTCGAACGTAACGCCGTCGACAGCCTGTGCTTGTTTGGCGGCTTTCTTGTATTGACCAGGGTCGACGCCATCAACGATCAACTGGCGCGCGTCGTCGCGTAACTGACGAGCCTTTGCCAGCGTGATTGCGGGGTATGAGCCAAGCGCCAGCATCTTTGCGAGGCCGTTGAAGCGATAGCGGTATCGCCACAGCTTGGAGCCGGTCTGCGTGACTTCCAGGCAAAGCCCGTTGGCATCACTGAGACGATACAGCTTCTCTTTTGGTTTGGCAGTGCGGATGGTGGTGTCTGAGAGTGACAAAGCAGCCTCCTGCGGGCCGCACCGGGCGGGCGTTTCGCCGCGGGGTGTGAGTAGATTTCTAGACCGAACTGAATCTACTCACGAATCTACTCACAATCGTCTGGGCTTACAAGGGAGCCCTTGGGAACGCTAGACAACAAAAAGCCCGCACTAGGCGGGCTTTTCGTATGTTTTCAGGTGTTGTTGGAACCACCTGAAAACGAAAGGTGGTGCCCAGAGACGGAATCGAACCGCCGACACGGGGATTTTCAATCCCCTGCTCTACCGACTGAGCTATCTGGGCAACGGGGCGCATTAGACTTGTTTTTCAGGGGGTCGTCAAGCGTGTTGTTAAAAAAATTTCAGTTATTACCGTCGCTTACGACCCTTACCTGCTGGAAACGCTTATTTCTCTGGGGGAACGTAGCCTTCGGCCTGGGCGTATTCTTCGCCGGACAGGTACTTGTCCATCTCGCCCTGGATGAATTTGCGGTCGTCGATGTTCATCATGTTCAGGCGACGTTCGTTGATCAGTAGCGTCTGGTGTTTCTGCCAGTCGCCCCAGGCTTTTAGTGAGACGTGGTTGAAGATATCTTCGCCTTTGGCACCTGGGTACGGAGGGCGCTCAAGGCCTGGCAGTTCTTCTTTGTACTTGCGGCACATTACGGTGCGGGTCATGACAACTCTCCTGCGTTCAATACGTCGGCTGCGCGTTTCAACAGCTTCTTCACCGGGGCAGCAAGGCCCAGGCGCGGTGGGGTGGCGAGGTTATACCAGAGCCAGTCGGCCTCGGCCACGTGGTGGCTGGACTCTTCGACCTGTATCAGCCACGGCTCGATGCTCAGTTGGAAGTGGCTGAAGGTGTGGATCAGGCCTGGCAGTTCGTGGTGGTTGCCCAGTTCCAGGGCATGTTGATTCGCCAGATGCTCCAGATCGCTGAAGTGATCCAGCTCCGGCAGGCTCCACAAGCCGCCCCAGAGCCCCGTGGACGGGCGCCGGTAAAGCAGAATGGCGCCGTCGCGGTTGGCGAGCATCGGCATCAGCGTGCGCTTCTGTGGGATGGTTTTACGCGGCTTGGGGATCGGGTAGCGAGTCTCCAGCCCGAGCAGGTGCGCTTCACAGCCTTTTTCCAGGGGGCAGAGCAGGCAGCTCGGTTTGCTCCGGGTGCACAGGGTCGCGCCCAGGTCCATCATCGCCTGGGTGTAGTGATTGACCCGTGACTGCGGGGTAAAACACTCAGCCGTGGCCCATAGCTGTTTGGCGACCTTCGGCTCGCCGGGGTAGCCCTCCTGGGCGGTGTAGCGCGCCAGAACGCGTTTGACGTTGCCGTCGAGGATCGGCGCACGCAGGCCCATGCTCAGGCTGGCGATTGCACCGGCGGTAGAAAGACCGATCCCCGGCAGTTCTGTGAGCTGTTCGACATTGCGGGGAAACTCGCTGCCGTGGTCTGCCACGACGATTTTTGCAGTCTTCTGCAAGTTGCGTGCGCGGGTGTAGTAGCCCAGCCCGGTCCACAGGTGAAGTACTTCGTCCTCCGGCGCGTCGGCCAGGGCCTGGACCGTCGGCAGCGCATCCATGAACCGGTCAAAGTAATTGAGCACGGTACTGACTTGGGTCTGCTGCAACATGATCTCCGAAACCCACACCCGGTACGGCGTGATGCCCTGTTGCCAAGGCAAGTCATGCCGACCGTGACGCTCATACCATTCCAGTACGGCCGCTGAAAACTGCTCGGGTTTCATCGATTGAACAGACCTTTGAGGGCGTCTTTGAGTTGTGGGCTGACTTTATCGCCGAGCTTGTCTTCGATTTTCTGCTGGAGCTTGTCGCCGGCCAGTTTCGCCGCGACTTGGCCCAGTTTTTCGTTGTCCAGGCGGCAGGCTTTGGCGCCCAGTTCCAAAGGACCACGGCAGCGCACGGGCCATTCGATGCCGGCGTAGCGTTCGTTGACCTGACACGCTGGGTCGGGCATGTCGCTCTTGTCGCCTTCGATGATGATGGCGATGCGGTAATCCATGCCCAGAACGCGCAGGTCTACGTCACCATCGCCTTTGACCGTGAGCCCCGGAATGCCCACTTTGAGGTCCGGGTTACTGGCGACACCGTTATGAAAGACCAGATTGCCGTTGAGCTGCTGGAACGGGGTGTCCTTGCCGCGCGGTTCGCTGTCGAGGGTTTTGCGGTTGAGCTTGGCAATGCCCTGGCAAAGCTGTTGTTCCAGGTTGGCGTTGACCAGCACGCCGTCGTTGAGCATGAAGCTGGCAGTGCCGTTGAGTCCGTCGATCAGGACTTTTTCGCTGTTGCCTTTGCTGGTCAGGTCGCTGCTCAAGGTCAGCAGGCCTTTGACCGGCGGCGTTTGGTCCTTGCTCTGGATGAAGCGTTCGACCGGCACTTTGGCGATGTGGGTTTGCACGCGCATCAGCGGAATGTCCGGGCGCACGTCAAGGTTGCCTTTGACTTCGAAATTGCCGTTGTAGAGATCGCCACGCAGGCTTTCGAGGGTGATCTGCCCGGCCTGGGCCTGGGTTTTGAGTACGGCATTCTGGATCGGCAGCTTGTTGAGGGTCAGCGTGCCGAAGTTGAGATCAGCCTGGACATCGAGTGTGCGCATGCGCTCCAGCGGCAGTAGCTGGGTGTTGCTCCATGCGCCTTGCGTCGGCGCGTTCGGCAGCGGGGTTGTGCCGCCACTCGCTGCAAAGGCCTGGCTTTGGGTGCTCTCAACTTCGGATTTACGTGCTGCGCCAGCGCTTTTGGCGGCTTCGGACTTGCCCGGGCGATAGCGATCAGCGTCGAAGGTGTCACCCTTGAGCTGGACGCGTAGCGCCTGTTTGGCGAAGTCGTCGACGGCAAGGCGTCCGGTGAAGGTGCTGTCGTCGACCTTCAGGTTGAGGTCTTCGAAGGCCACGCTGGTCGGGTTACCGGTGAGGCGGCTGACCATTTCGAACTTGTTCAGGCTGCCTGCGGCCATCTCGGGTACCGGTTGACCGATACCTTCGAGGAAATCGTGCAGGTTGAACTGCGCGATGGACAGGCCGCCACTGAGCTGTGGTGTCTTGTCCAGGTCGCGAAGGTGCAGTTCGCCCAAGGCGCGCAGTTGGTTGGCTGAGAGCTTCAAGCCGTTCCACTCCGCGACGTTGGCTGCCAGGTCCACCAGCAGTTGCCCTTGTGCAGCAAAGGTCAGGGTTTTCCCGTCCAGCGGTTCGCCCGATGCTTCGCCGGACAGGCGCATGTCTTCGAATTGGTAGCGTTTGAGCACACGATCGAAGCGCAGTTGCCCGGCCAGTTCGGTCTTGGCGCGGATCACCGGCTGGTTAGTGCTGAAGAAGGCGGTGAGTTTGACCGGGATGTTGGTCCCTTCATGCACTGCGCCGGTACTCAGTTGAATGCTTTCGGCACTGAATTGCCGACCATTCTTGGCATCGTTGAAGTCGATGCGCGCGTTGTTGACGGTCAGGCTGTCGATGTCCAGTTTGATCGGTTGCGAGGTTTTTTCCGGCGTTGTTGCCGTGCCTTGTGCAGTCTGACCGGCTGCGCCTGGTTCAACCGGGGGCGGCGTTGCGGGCTGTGCCGGACGCCCAATGTCCTCCCAGTTGCCATGGCCATTTTCGTCGCGGTTCAGCGTCAGGTTGAGGCCTTCGACGCGGACATCGCTCATCTGCACTTCGCGGCGCAATAGCGGCAGGACGCGCACGGAGAGCCCGAGCATCTGCAGGTCGGCAAAGGGTTTGGTGGGGGCGGTCAGGGTCGCCACGCTGGCGTCATGCAACTCCAACCCAAGCCAGGGGAACAGGCTCCAGCCGATGTCGCCGTTGAGTGTCAGCTCTAGGTGGGCCTTGTCGCGTGCCAGCTGGCGAATCTCGTCTTTATAGTCGTTGGGATCAAACAGATGGCTCAGAGCAAAGCCCAGAGCCACGATGATCAGCAACAGCCCGAGAATAACCAGACCCAGGATTTTGCCGAACGCTTTCATGGGCGAGTCCTTGTAATTGAATCATTCAAAATTTAGCCCGCGAGTATAGCCTCCACAAACAGTAACCGGGCTGCCGATGCCTCCGGGTGTGACTTACCCTTGGTTCAGGGCCTGTTGCGTGTCCAGTTGCAAGTCGAGTTTAGCCGCCAGCGCCTGAGCCTCCAGGTGTCCGACAGGCGCCTGCAGGCGCAGTTCACAGCCATCCTCATGAGCCATTCTTTGCGCCTCGACCAGCAAGCGTTCGGCCACACCCCTGCGCCGGGTGAGCTTGCGTACGCACAGCTGCGACAGGTGCCAGACATTGCCTTGGCGTTGTACGCGAGCGGCACCCAGCAGGCGGTCATTGAACCGTGCAGCCAGCAAGCTGCCGTTGCTCAGGCCGGCGGCGATCAACGCCTGACTATCGCCAAACGGTGCAAGCAGCCACTCCGGTGCATCGCGGTAAATCTTCTGCAGATCTTCCTGATCCTGATAGGAGGCTGAATGTACGGACTCAATGACGATGGGCATTACGTTTCCTCGATCAAGCGTGAGTGGTGTAGAGCGTAGTGGCATTAGGGCCAGACAGCGCGAATAAAGGTGATGGCATATAGCCTTCGATGGTGGCTGCGATGGTAACCTCTGGCCCATCGTCAGTCCTCCTGCGTCTTTTTGTCACGTATGGGGGATCTCTGCCGATAAGACAAGCGTTGCCTGCGTGCATGGAAGGTTGTGGGTGAAACACGTAATTGCCTTGCGAGCTACATCCAATCCGGGGAAATAATAATGAACACACACGCTACGCTGAGCGGCATTGTCGCGCAGCCCGCGTTCTTGTCCAAAGAACGCATTATCGCCAAGCCCGGTTTCAACCGTTGGCTGGTACCCCCAGCAGCATTGGCCATCCATCTGTGCATTGGCATGGCGTATGGTTTTTCGGTGTTCTGGTTGCCGCTGTCCAAAGCCATTGGCATGACCGCGCCGGTTGCTTGCGCGCCGAACATGAGCTTCCTGGCCCAGGTGTTTGCATCGGATTGCGACTGGCCGATTTCGATGCTGAGCTGGATTTTTACCCTGTTTTTCATCTTCCTGGGCTGTTCCGCAGCCATTTGGGGCGGCTGGCTGGAGCATTCCGGTCCGCGTAAGGCGGGCGTCGTTTCGGCGTTGTGCTGGTGCGGCGGGCTGGTGATTTCCGCGCTGGGTATTTATACCCACCAGATCTGGCTGATGTGGCTGGGCTCCGGTGTGATCGGCGGTATCGGCCTGGGGTTGGGCTATATCTCGCCAGTCTCGACGCTGATCAAGTGGTTCCCGGACAAGCGCGGCATGGCGACCGGCATGGCAATCATGGGTTTCGGTGGCGGGGCAATGGTTGGCGCACCGTTGGCTGCAGCCTTGATGGGCCATTTTGCTTCGCCCGCTGGTGCGGGTGTGTGGCAGAGCTTTCTGGTGATGGCGGCGATCTATTTTGTCTTCATGATCGGCGGTGCCCTGGGTTACCGCGTTCCACCGACCGGCTGGAAGCCTGAGGGTTGGACTGCTCCGGCAAAGAAAGCCAGCAACGCGATGATTACTCACCGCCATGTGCACGTTAGCGTGGCGTGGAAAACTCCGCAGTTCGCTCTGGTGTGGCTGGTGCTGTGCCTGAACGTGTCGGCGGGCATCGGCATCCTCGGCATGGCCTCGCCACTGCTGCAGGAAGTGTTCGCCGGTAAATTGCTCGGCAACGGTTTGGCGTATGGCCAACTGGACGCCGTTCAACTGGGGCAGATCGCTGCCATCGCTGCGGGCTTTACCGGTTTGCTGAGCCTGTTCAACATCGGTGGACGTTTCTTCTGGGCGACTTTTTCCGATTACATCGGCCGTAAAGCCACGTACTTCGTGTTCTTTTTTCTGGGCTTTTTGCTCTACGCGTCAGTGCCTTCGTTGAGTCACTTGGGCAGCATTGCACTGTTTGTGGCAGCGTTCTGCGTGGTTCTGTCGATGTACGGTGGTGGCTTTGCGACTGTTCCGGCTTATCTGGCGGATCTGTTTGGCACGCAAATGGTCGGCGCGATTCATGGTCGTCTGCTGACCGCCTGGGCTGCAGCGGGCGTATTGGGTCCGGTGTTGGTCACCTACTTGCGTGAGTATCAGTTGAGCATCGGCGTTGCACGCGCTGACGCCTACGACATCACCCTGTACATCCTCGCAGGTCTGCTGGTGCTGGGCTTTATCTGCAACCTGCTGATTCGTCCGGTGGCCGATAAGCATTTCATGACTGACGAAGCGTTGGCTGTGGAGCAATCTTACGGTCACGATGCCGGTGCGGATCACACCACCGTGCTGGAGTGGAAAGCTTCGCCTGCCAGCATGCCTCTGGTCGTCGCGGCTTGGTTGGCAGTAGGCATTCCGCTGGCGTGGGGCGTGTGGGTTACCCTGCAAAAAACGGCCGTGTTGTTTCACTGACAGCCGACTGTAAACGCGCGTTTGTGTGGCACGGGTGTTGATTTAAGTGCCACATGAACGTCTGGGGGATGATGCAGGCGTTGGTTTCAGAGTAACCATAATTACGCGCTGCGCTTCCCCGACTTCTCGGCGCGATAAACCTCGGCGAAAATATCGGTGATCGGGCGCTGTGGATGACGTGTGTGCAGCGCGCGGACCTGAGCGCTCATCCGCAGCAACTCGGGGCTGGGCTTGGCCCATTGTTCTTTGGGCAGCGGTTCCGACCAGTCGCGCATCGCCTCTGGCAGCGCTTGACGAGCCATGCGTTTGACCCGGCCAACCTCCCACTCAGTCAGGTAAAACGGCAGAGTCCAGAAGGTCATGACGTGGAACAGGTACCAGAAAAAGCCATAGACCCAACCGCGCTGCTTGTCGCGGATCTCTTGGTGCAGGCGAGCGCGGGCGTTGCGGAAGGTGTGCAGGCCTTCGTGCGGCGGGTCATCGGGACCTTGTAGATCGAGCGGGTCGGTGATCTCTTTCAGGGTGTGGACTTCGTACTCCATGTAGGCGCGGATGGCTTCCCAGTTGCTGATGGCGATGGGCAGTGCGGGGCAGACGAACTCCAAGGTAAAACGCTCGCCGCTGGCCTCATGGTAAAAACCCACGCCCATGCCGTATTGACGTTGGACGCCGTATTGATTGGCGCCCTGGGCTTGAATCACCCAGGCGGTGACCGATTCCCAAGGCACGATCACGGGTTCGCTTTCGTCGTTGGGGACGAAACAGACTTCACGGCGTTGACGGTTGAAACGGGTTGGGATGATTTCCTCGTATTTGTTGTGCATGTAGAACCAGATGAGGAGGTACATGGCGAGTGTCAAAAGGCTAACGCCTACAGTCAGTCCCCAGCTAACTCGGTGCGTTCCAACGACCACGTCCCAAGCCTCGGACAAGCCGGCGCCGACCAACATAGCAATCAACCCAAGAATCAGCGGCAACACAAAACTGGCCGCGACAAAACAATTAAAAGGGCCTCCCAAGGTGACCTGCCATGAAAACACCTGCGGAGAGCCCAATCCGAAGTCCAAATAAACATCATTGAGTTCCCCAACAGCAGGGCAGTTCGGCGGCAACTGCGTAGGAAGCGGCAAAGGAGCCAAGTAAGTAGTGCGACCGCTGGGAAACGGCTCCACATCACCCGCCTGTTTGGGTTGCTGAAGCTGCGGTTCTTGCAGGGTAATTTCAGGGGCCTTACTCATCAGCGCCCTCCAGTGTCAGCGGGTCGGTACGACTGCCCATCATGCGCTGCGCTTCCCCGATTTCTCGGCGCGATAGACCTCGGCAAAAATATCGGTGATCAGGCGTTGCGGATTGCGTTTATGCACCGCCCGGACTTGCGCGCTCATGCGCAGTAACTCGGGGCTGGGCTTGGCCCATTGTTCTTTGGGCAGCGGTTCCGACCAGTCGCGCATGACCTCTGGTAGCGCTTGGCGGGCCATGCGTTTGACTCGGCCAACCTCCCACTCAGTCAGGTAAAACGGCAGAGTCCAGAAGGTCATGACGTGGAACAGGTACCAGAAAAAGCCATAGACCCAACCGCGCTGCTTGTCGCGGATCTCTTGGTGCAGGCGAGCGCGGGCGTTGCGGAAGGTGTGCAGGCCTTCGTGCGGCGGGTCATCGGGGCCTTGCAGGTCTAGGGGGTCGGTGATCTCTTTCAGGGTGTGGACTTCGTACTCCATGTACGCGCGGATGGCTTCCCAGTTGCTGATGGCGATGGGCAGTGCGGGGCAGACGAACTCCAAGGTAAAACGCTCGCCGCTGGCCTCATGGTAAAAACCCACGCCCATGCCGTATTGACGTTGGACACCGTATTGATTGGCGCCCTGGGCTTGAATCACCCAGGCGGTGACCGATTCCCAAGGCACGATCACGGGTTCGCTTTCGTCGTTGGGGACGAAACAGACTTCACGGCGTTGACGGTTGAAGCGCGTGGGGATGACTTCTTCGTATTTGTTGTGCATGTAGAACCAGATGAGGAGAGCCATGGCGAGAGTAAAAAGGGTGACCCCCACAGTCATTCCCCAGCCAGCTCGGTGCGTACCAGCGATCACCTCCCAAACCTCTGGCAACTCCGCGCCCATCAACATAACCATCAACCCCAAAATCAGCGGCAACAAAAAACCGGTCATGACAAAGCCGTTGAATGGAAGGCCTAAGGTGACCTGCCATGAAAACACCTGCGGCGAACCCAATCCAAAGTCCAAATAAACGTCGTTAAGCTCCCCCACATAGGGACATTGCGGCGGCAGCTGTGTAGGTAAAGGCAATGGGGCCAAGTAGGTGATGCGACCGCTGGGAAACGGCTCCACATCACCCGCCTGCTTGGGTTGCTGAAGCTGCGGTTCGGGCAGGGTAACTTCAGGCGCCTTACTCATCAGCGCCCTCCAGTGTCAGCGGATCGACCGTGAACAACTTCGCCGTATCGTATCGGGGCTCAAAGGGCGCCACCGGGAAAACACCTCCGCCATTAGGGTCCAGCCGCAAATGGTAGAGATGCGTCTGGGCCTCACCCTCGCTGTCGTAGGTTTGCACGGCGACAGCCAGGACCAGTGCGGCCTTGGCCACGGTCGAGGGTCTCTCCCATTCATCCGGGTAATCCAGCCTAAGTATCAATGGCGCGGACTGCACCACCCGCAAACTGGCAATCACCCGCTCACTGACGATGGCCCATTGGTCGCTGTCGAAGCCTCGGTCCCATTGAGCGGTGATGATCCGATACGCGGCGATGCTCAGGCGGTGAGAGGGCGTATCCGACAGAGGTGTTCGCAAGTTGGCGAGACTGAGGCCGGGCAGTGTTAGATGGATCGCGCCGCGCGGCGCTTGGCGCAGCATGTCTTGCCAGCGGTCGCTGTGGAGTTTAGGGCCGACCTGTACCTGTGGCGCCTGCAATAGCCACTTCAGGTTTCGTTGATATTCAACGAGGCTCAGGAATTGACGCTTGTCGCCATCCAGGCTCCAGGGAGTGCTTTCCAGCCATTGATCATGAGGCGAGGTGTTGTGGCGGTTGTAGAGCCAGGTGCCACCCAGTTCAATGACAGTGAAGAACGCGCCCGCCAGATTGACGCGAAAGAACACGGTCGACATCCGTACTCCGGCGGCGGCCCAAGCGGCGATGCGCGCGGCTCGATTGGGCGCGAATATAACTTTGTAAGCAGAGTACAACACGCTGCTGAAATCATAGGTATGACTGATCAGTTGCCCCCCAGCACCCACCATGGCCAACGTCGCGCTGTTTTGAAGTGTACGGTTGCCGCTACGCACAGCCTGCTGCCAATTGCTATGGTGTGCGTTAAGGCTAGCGCCGGTTGCGAAAATTCCAGCGAATGAACCTAGCCCCCCAAGCCCTAAGTGCATCTTGCCCAACTGCACGTGTACATTATTCAAAGCATGCCGCTGAAAAACGCTCGCAAGCGCGGCAGCCCTCGCCGTCAAGGCCGTGTCAAAAATCCCACGAACCGCCGTAAACCCAGAAGCCGCCGTGGCAGTACCGGCAACAACGAATGAACGAAACGCCTCATCGTTCCACGTCTGCGCCTTGGCCTCCCTCCCCACCACCACCAAATTCACCATCTGCGCCACAAACAGCAGCACCCCCACCCCATCGCCCAGCACATTCAGCTTCGGCGCAGTCTGTATCCCCTGGCGCACGTTCCCCATCAAATGTCCCAACTCCTGCTGTTGCGCAGGCGGGAACAGCAAGGTCACGCCCGCCTTGCCCTGCGCGGCGCCGTAGAGTCTGACGGATTCATGGGGCAGCTCGGGGATGGGGCTGATGGCTTTGGCCAGGCGCGCCTCTATCGTGTCCAGTGTCCCGCGAATTTGGTAGATTTCGGCCTGCAATTTTTTCGCTTCGGGCTCTTTGTGGTCCCAGCGACGGATGATCTGGTTGCGCTCATGGGTCACCCGCTTGAGCGCTCGACGCTGCTCAAGCACTTCTTTGAGGTCGTTCTGCAAGGCGGTTTGTTCGGCCGGGGTGGCGAAGGTGAAGGTCGCGCCTTCGCGTTTTGCGGCTTCGAGAATTCGCCCCGGCAGGGCTTTGGGCAGGTTGCGGAACAGTTGGTCCAGGTCTGGCATCTGTTCGCGTTGAATGCCCTGGATGAATGCGCTTTGTATCCGTTCCATTCCGCGACTCAGGGCTGGCGCCAAGGTATCGCGCGCGCCTTCTGCGACCACGCGAACGTTGTCGGGCAATTGATCGAGGGCCGGGAGTCTGCCCTGAGTGATCCGTTGCCACTCGCTGATCCAGTGCGGCAGATTGTTGAGCAACGCATAACCGACGTTGACCAGCGTGGCGTACTGGGTGGTCAGTTGGCTTTGTTCGCTCAACGGCAAGGTATGCAGGAGCGGCAGGCTGAACTGCGGATTTTTCTCCAGCCACTCGAGCATCGCTTGGCTGGACGTGTCGCTGCGGCAGATGTCTTTCAGGCAGGCGTATTCGGCGCTGAACGCCGCCAGTTGCTGCGCGGCCTGTTGTGCATCGAAATACCAGGCGGCACGATGGAAGCGGCCGGCAGCGACCAACGCCACCCGGTCTTCGCTGATGAGGTCGAGCAAGGGATTCCAGCGCGCCAGATTTGCCCTGTGCTCAGCCAGCACGTGATCCATGGCGGCACGGTCGATCAGTTCATTGACGCCGCGCTGCCCGATTTTTGCACCCGCGAGCACGTCCTTGATGCGTTGGTTCTGCTCTTTGCCCAACTGGACCAGCGCCTTGAGGTGGCGCTCGACAAAGTCGTCCGGCGCTGGCCGCATGAACTGGCGAGTGTGATAGCGCCAGTCAACATCCTGAAGGATCACGACCTTTATCGACCCCAAGGCGAGGCTGCCGAAAAAGCCTTGCTCCTTGCGAAACTGATCAAGCGCTTCCTGACGCTCCTCCAGCAAGGCCTCGGGGGGATCGGTTTTTTGACTGGAAACGGCCTGACCGCTGTTATTCAAATGATCGAGTAATGCGCGCCCGGCATGGTTGCGCTGTGGTGACGGCAGGTCATCCAGGTCCTGAAGCATGGCCTTGATCGCCGGATCATCGCTGGCATTGGCCAGTCCCGTCAGGTTGCTTTCATTGAGCAGGGTCAGGGATTCGATGTAACAGGCCAGCAAGTAATCGCGCTCGTTGGCGTTCTCCTGCGCGCCACCCTCGGCCCACCCCTCGATCCAGCCGACCACCGCGTCTTGATAGTTGGCCAGATCGGTCAATACGCCGATGTCGTCGTGCACCACCAGACACAGCGTGTCGTGTTGGTAAAGCGGCAGCACGCGCGTTAGCAGTTCGCCGACATGCGCCTCGCGAAAGCGTTTGGGGGTCTCCCACAGATAAGGCATGCGCTCCTTCGCTGGCAGGTCGGCGTCGGGCAGCAGCGCATCATCTTCGGCCAATTCAGCCAGCCAGCGCTCAGTCTGTTGCAATGTGAGCAGGTCCTTGCCACCGGTTTCGCAATTGACGTTGGCAAGCGCGACAGCTTGCATGAAGTGCGCGCGCTCGTCGGCGCTATTCAGCATCCGGTTGCATTGGTCGGCGGTCCATTGCACGTCGGCAAAACTGACATGCAGGGTGCTGCTCCTGGCAAATACCAAGGCCGGTTCCGCACTTTGCGGTTCACGCTGGTCGTTGCTGACCTCGGCACCTTGCCAGAGCAACGCGCTGATGACGCCTTCGAGAACGCGGTATTCGTGCAGCTCACGGGTCGCGCTGTCGATGATGTACAGCCAGCCGTCACGCAACAGGCGCACGCCCAGCGGCCGGCTTTTCAGCGCATAAGGCAGCGCCAATTCGGTCGACGGATCAGCGCGCTCGACCAGACCGTACCGTAACGGAAGTAACTGCACCTTGGGCTGGCGCAGGGGGCACATGCCGTAGCCGAGGACATCGCCTTTGGATTCGGCGGCGGCAGCGAGGTTGGGGTCTTTGCGGCGATTTTGGGTCATGGGCGGTCCTTGTCTGCCGAGTGGGCCGAGGCCGAGGCCCAGGCGCTTGCCAGTTGGGCGGCTGCGGCGATGCGAGCACTGGGTGTCTGAGCCGACGGGGTGCTCAGCAGCCGCGCAATCTGTGGGTGTTGCTCCAGAGGCGACGAACCCAGCCACGCGAAAATGTTGGCGTAATACGTCAAGTCGGACTGGCTAGTAAAACCCTGCGCGTAGGCGGTGCGGACCTGTCGGTCGAGCGCAGGCCAGCGCTCCGGCAATGGCCTGACGCGGTCGTCGGGAAAATACGCCAGCAGGTGCGCATCGAGTTTCAGTGTGGCTCGACGCAGGTCGACGGCATCCAGCGCAGCATTCTGTTCGGTGCTCAACTCATAACGCTTTGGCAGGTCGGCAGGCGTTGTCAACGCACGTGTGTGCCGATGCCAACCGCCCGTGACACTGTCAGGGATGACCCAGGTATGAATCGGCCCGAACAATCGCTCGTCGCGGGTTTGCGTACTGATCAAAGCGTGCGCCACCGCTGGATCAGCCAGACGTAACATCACCTCGGGCCCCTCACTGACGTGTACCGTCAGCAGTTTGCGCAGATGTTTCGTTAGTTGATTAAGCGGTTCGCGGGTGAACAGCAACGAGCCCCACTCTTGCGCGGCATGTTCGAGGTAGAACTGAAACGCCGGATCGTCGGGCGGCCCGATGGCCACCAACAAGGGGGAAATATCGCGGAGGGCGTTGAAACGCGTTTCCTTGTACAGCGGGATTTTTAGGATGCCGGGCGCACACGCCGTGAGCCTGAGGGGTAAGTCGGGTACCGCTGCGCCATCGAGCAGCAGCACGGCCTGCCCCTGATCCCAAGGCAGGTCCTGAGGAAGTGCAGTGAGCGTATTCATGCTTTCACGGCCTCCTCACAGAGCACGCAGCGTGATCGATGCTCAACGACCAGGTTATGTTTCTGATCGCCCGGTAGAACATCGCGCACCCACACAGGCACCTCGCCGGGTGCCAGCGGCATGGCCGGCGTCCCCGGTACCGGTGCGCCGCCGACCTGGATCGGTGTACTGCTGAAAATCCCTGCCGGATTGATGACGATGTGCTGACCATTAACCGACAACGTCAGGCTGAGGCCACCGTTAATGACGATGTCGCTGCCAGTGATGTGCACTTCTTGGCCGGCAGATATCAACAGGTCGCCACCGACGCGGGTGTGACTGCTGCCAGCGACGTCGAGGTGATCGTCGGCCAACAACTGCACTTTGCGGGCGCCGGTGACGGTGACGTTTTCCTCGGCCTTGAGCACGGTGGTGCTGTTGCCTTGGATGGTTTCCAGACGTTCGTTGCCGATTTCGATGCGGCTGTCGTTCTGGATCAACTGCTCCATGTCGCGCTGGGCGCGGAGGTAGATCAGCTCTGCCCCGCTCCTGTCTTCCAGGCTCAGCTCATTGAAACCAGACGTTTTTCCGGTGCTTTTACTGCGCAACACGGTTTTGGTTTTGTTGTCCGGCAGGTTGTAAGGCACTTGATGGGTGTTGTTGCTCAGGCATCCGACCACAATCGGCTTGCAGGCGTGCCCTTCTTCAAAGGCGACCAACACTTCCATGCCCACGCGCGGGATGGTGACCGCGCCGTATCCGGCGCCGGCCCAGCTGGAGGCCACCCGCACCCAGCAGCTGGTGCTTTCGTTTTCTTCACTGCGGTCCCAGTGAAAACGGACTTTTACCCGCCCGTATTGATCGCAGTGGATTTCTTCTTCGGCAGGGCCGGTCACCACGGCGGTTTGCATGCCTTGAATCTTCGGAACTGGATGCTTGAGGGCCGGCCGAAACTGCACGGTCTCGCGGATAGCGATGAACTCATTGCGATAACCCTGAGTGATTCGACCGGACTCCACCGGCTCGTCACTGACCGCGTACTCCTCTAATACAGCAGGCTGGCGACCGTCATGAAACACCCAAGTCGGTAGCCAGGCCATGTTCCAACCCGGCTCCGGGTGTTCTTCTACCTTTAACGGCGTGCCACTGCGCAGCAAAGGCTGGTCGCTCTGACCTTGAGCGAGTTCAGCATCGCCGCGAAGCCGCTCCAGCGCCCGGCGCGTTCGCACCCGCCCTTGGTGCGCGGTATCAAACTCTCCGGGGTAGATGTACGTCTCAAGGTTCGGAAATACCTTGGAGTCCCGGTCCGCTTCCAGCGAGAGGTGTGCGTTTTTGAAGTCGTAATCGCGGTGGGTGACGCGGCTGGCGCGGGTGCTCAGGCCTACGCCGAACGCCTGGATCACCGGATGCTCTGCCGCCATGCCGTTGATCGGCCGAAACGGCATCACCACGGTGGGATTGCCCGCGTGATAGAACTCGGTTTCCTGATCGGCGAAGATCAGTTGGTGCCCATCGGGGGTGTGCTTGAAGTAATAGAAGTAGCCTTCGGCCTCGCACAAACGGCTGACGAAATGCAGGTCAGATTCATCGTACTGAACGCAATATTCGTGCGGGACCGGTTTTTCCGGGCCGATGTTGAACAGCACGTGCAAACCGTTCAGCAAACCATGTCCCTTGAGCACGTCGCGGAGGATGGCTTCAGTGGTCAGGTTCTGGAAAATCCGCCGATTACTGGCGTGCTGCAAATAGCGCAGAAACGGCACCATTACCAGTTGGTAGTGGCTCAGCCGGGTGCCCACTTTGCCTTTCCGGATGGAGTAGATATGGCCGTGCAGGCCCCGATCGCCAAAAGCCAGATAGGCTTCTTTGTGCAGCAGGCTTTCCAGCTCGCGCGGCGGTCGGTCGGTGACCACATCGACGGTGATGTCGAAGCACTCGCTGATGGCCTCTTCGCCGGAAAAGGCTAGAACGAGCAGCTCGTGGTCCTGGTTTCCTTTGATGCTGAGCATGAACGTTGGGGTGTTGGACATCGGCCGGTTTCCATATCTGAAGGACTCGGCAAGTGTCCAGCAGCAAATCATAGATATATAGATTCCATGGCTGACAGGGTGGGTAGGACGATTCCCATTGTTCAGTGGGGATTTGCTTAAGCACCCTTCGACAGCGCCTGTACGTACTCATTTCTCTGGGCTGAACACGCTCCAATCGGGTGCATCCGACCGGTTGCACCCGTGATATTCCTTTCCCTGCTTCTGTTTGCTTCATGCCAGCCGGTTCTGGGCCTATAATGCTCGCCTTTTTCGCCCAATGATTTTGCGGAGTTGGTGATGGCCGAACGTAAGGCGTCCGTCGAGCGCGACACTCTGGAAACCCAGATCAAAGCCTCGATCAACCTGGATGGCACCGGAAAGGCCCGATTCGATATCGGTGTTCCCTTCCTTGAGCACATGCTCGACCAGATCGCCCGACACGGGCTGATCGACCTGGATATCGAATGCAAAGGCGACCTCGCTATTGACGACCACCACACGGTGGAAGACGTTGGTATCACCTTGGGTCAGGCCTTTAGCAAGGCGATTGGCGACAAAAAAGGCATTCGTCGTTACGGCCACGCTTACGTGCCGCTCGATGAAGCACTGTCGCGCGTGGTCATCGACTTCTCCGGCCGCCCTGGCTTGCAGATGCATGTGCCGTATACCCGCGCCACCGTGGGTGGCTTCGATGTGGACTTGTTCCAGGAATTCTTCCAGGGCTTCGTCAATCACGCCAACGTCACTCTGCACATCGACAATCTGCGTGGGCACAACACCCACCACCAGATCGAGACCGTGTTCAAAGCCTTTGGTCGTGCCCTGCGCATGGCGATAGAGCTTGATGACCGTATGGCCGGGCAAATGCCTTCGACCAAGGGCGTGCTCTGATGCAGACGGTCGCGGTTATCGATTACGGCATGGGTAACCTGCACTCGGTTGCCAAGGCACTGGAACACGTCGGCGCCGGCCGGGTACTGATTACCAGCGATGCCACGGTGATTCGCGAAGCCGACCGGGTGGTATTCCCCGGCGTCGGCGCGATCCGCGATTGCATGGCGGAAATTCGTCGCTTGGGCTTCGATGAGCTGGTGCGTGAAGTCAGTCAGGATCGGCCATTCCTCGGCATCTGCGTCGGCATGCAAGCCTTGCTTGATCGCAGCGAAGAGAACGGCGGCGTTGATTGCATCGGTCTGTTTCCAGGTCAGGTGCGTTTCTTCGGCAAGGATCTGCATGAAGACGGCGAGCACCTGAAAGTGCCGCATATGGGCTGGAACGAAGTGTCTCAGTCGGTGAATCATCCGCTGTGGCATGACATCCCGGACCTGGCGCGTTTCTATTTCGTGCACAGCTACTACATCGATGCCGCCAACCAGCGGCAAGTCGTTGGGCGCGGGCACTACGGCGTCGACTTCGCTGCCGCGCTGGCGGACGGTTCGCGCTTTGCCGTGCAGTTCCATCCAGAGAAGAGCCATACCCATGGCCTGCAACTGTTGCAGAACTTCGCCGCATGGGATGGTCGCTGGTAATGAGCAAGAAGACCAAGCCGCCGATCTTGACCCTCACGCCCGAACAGGAGCGTGAGGCGAATCACAAGATCAAGCGCTTCATGGAGGAGCGCTTCGAGCTGGATCTTGGTTCGTTCGAGGCCGGTGAAATCCTCGAACTGTTTACCCGCGAAATTGCTCCGCATTATTACAACAGGGCGATTTTCGATGTGCAGACGCACCTCAAAGAGAGGTTCGAGAGCATCGAAAGCGACGTGTGGGCGCTCGAGAAAAACTGATTTCCGAGCGATGCTGAACTACTGAATTTGAAGGTTTTCCAGATGCTGATTATCCCCGCTATCGATCTTAAAGACGGTGCCTGTGTGCGTCTGCGCCAAGGCCGCATGGAGGACTCCACGGTGTTCTCCGATGACCCGGTGAGCATGGCTGCCAAGTGGGTGGAAGGTGGCTGCCGCCGTTTGCATCTGGTCGATCTGAACGGTGCGTTCGAAGGCCAGCCAGTCAATGGCGAGGTGGTCACTGCGATCGCCAAGCGCTACCCGCGTTTGCCGATCCAGATTGGCGGCGGTATTCGCTCGCTGGAAACCATCGAGCATTACATCAAGGCTGGCGTCAGCTACGTGATCATCGGCACCAAGGCAGTCAAAGAGCCTGAGTTCGTCGCTGAAGCCTGCCGCGCATTCCCCGGCAAAGTCATCGTCGGTCTGGATGCCAAAGACGGCTTCGTCGCCACCGACGGCTGGGCTGAAATCAGCACCATTCAGGTGATCGATCTGGCCAAGCGCTTTGAAGCGGACGGCGTGGCTGCCATTGTTTATACCGACATCGCCAAAGACGGCATGATGCAGGGCTGCAACGTAACCTTCACGGCGGCGCTGGCTGCGGCGACGCGGATTCCGGTGATCGCTTCGGGCGGTATCCATAATCTGGGCGATATCAAGACTCTGCTCAACGCCAGAGCCCCGGGCATTATCGGTGCGATCACCGGGCGGGCGATCTACGAAGGCACACTCGACGTGGCAGAGGCGCAAGCCTTCTGCGACAGCTACCAAGGCTAAGGAGCAACTCATGGCGCTGGCGAAACGCATCATCCCTTGCCTAGATGTCGACAACGGTCGAGTGGTCAAAGGCGTCAAGTTCGAAAACATCCGCGACGCCGGTGACCCGGTGGAAATTGCCCGTCTTTACGATGAGCAGGGCGCGGACGAAATCACTTTTCTCGATATCACCGCCAGTGTCGACGGGCGTGATACCACGCTACACACCGTCGAACGCATGGCCAGTCAGGTGTTCATCCCGCTAACCGTCGGCGGCGGCGTGCGCACCGTGCAGGACATTCGTAACCTGCTGAATGCCGGTGCGGACAAGGTCTCGATCAACACCGCTGCGGTGTTCAACCCGGATTTCGTCGGTGAAGCGGCGGCGCACTTCGGTTCGCAATGCATTGTGGTTGCCATCGACGCCAAAAAAGTCTCTTTGCCGGGCGAAACGCCGCGCTGGGAAATCTTCACTCACGGCGGGCGCAAGCCGACGGGCCTGGATGCCGTGCTGTGGGCGAAGAAGATGGAAGACCTTGGTGCCGGCGAGATCCTGCTGACCAGCATGGATCAGGACGGTATGAAAAACGGTTTCGACCTGGGTGTGACGCGGGCGATCAGCGACGCGCTGGGTATTCCAGTGATCGCGTCTGGCGGTGTCGGCAATCTGGAGCACTTGGCAGCTGGTGTATTGGACGGGCACGCCAGCGCGGTGTTGGCGGCGAGCATCTTTCACTTCGGTGAATACACTATTCCAGAAGCCAAGGCCTATATGGCCAAGCGCGGCATTGTGGTCCGCTAAGCCCGCCGGCTGATGTCCACTGGACATCAGTCGCGACGCACTGCACTCTGGGCATTGCCATGGATAGGGGTGATGCACGTGTTGAAACGTCTTCTCGTTGCACTCGCAAGTGCGGGTGTTCTGCTGACAGGTCTTGCCCACGGTGAGGCCGCCCCGGCTCAAGGCGCTTCTGGTGGAGATCCCCCCGCCTATTCAGTGGTCTTGCTGACCGAAAATTTTCCGCCTTACAACATGGCGGTCGATGGCAAGAACTTCGCTCCCGAAGACAGGATAAAGGGCATTGCCGCAGAGATCCTGCGCGAAACCTTCAAGCGCGCGGGGGTTGGCTACAGCATGACCCTGCGCTTCCCGTGGGACCGTATCTACAAGCTTGCGATGGTAAAACCCGGTTACGGCGTGTTCGTCACCGCGCGCCTGCCCGAGCGTGAAAAGCTCTTCAAGTGGGTTGGCCCCATCGGCCCGGACGACTGGATCATGCTCGCTCGCGCCGACAGCTCGATTGAGCTGACGACACTGCAGCAAGCGAAGCGGTACCGGATCGGCGCCTACAAGGGCGACGCGATTGCCGAGCAGCTAACCGCTGAGGGCATGAATCCGATCATGGTGTTGCGCGATCAGGACAACGCGAAGAAGCTGGTCGACGGGCAGATCGACCTGTGGGCCACGGGCGATCCTGCGGGTCGTTATCTGGCTCGGGAGGAAGGCGTTATCGGTCTCAAAACCGTGCTGCGCTTCAACAGCGCCGAGTTGTTCCTGGCGCTGAACAAAGACGTCCCCGATGAAATCGTCGCCAAGCTGCAGAAAGCGCTGGATCAAATGCGCGCCGAAGGACGGATTGACGAGATTCTTGGGCGTTACTTGTAACGGCCGCTATCGTGAGGGACTTGGTGCGGTCTCAGCGATAGATCCCATTCTTGCCGTGCGCGGCCATCGCCTGATTGCCACGTACGCTGATCATCCGCCGTAGATCGATCCATTGGATGCCTTGCGCCTTCAGGCGTGGCAGCTCGCGTTCCAGGACGTCGAGAGTCATCGGGTAGGGGTGACCAATCATCACCACGGAACCTTGTTTGTGCGCCAGCTTGATCGCAGCCTCGAACTGAGCGGTGATGGCTGCTGCCGTGCGTTCATCATCGAGAAAAATATCCCGCGAAAGACTGGCCAGACCGATGCGTTGTGCCTCGGCGGCGGCCACGGTGCTGGCGCTGGTGCGGCTGTCGAGCAGAAACAGATGACGGCGTTGCAGTTCAGCCACCAGCCACGTCATGGCCTCTGGCTCGGCGGTCATGCGGCTGCCCATATGGTTGTTGATCCCCACCGCGTAAGGCACGGCAAGGAGCGCCGCGTTCAGGCGCTTTTCCAGCTCGGCAAGCGGGAGTTCGGGATGCCAGGCAAAGGGCCCGGTCGCCGGGTCCATGGGCATATGCAAGATGACCGTTTTGCCCGCGCGATGGGCCTCGCGAGCAAAATCGGCAGCGTGGGGTGTGTCTGGCATCACGGCCAGCGTGACCGGGCCTGGAAGCGTCAGGGCTCGATAGTCGCGGGCCGGGTTTTGCCCGAGGTCATCGATGATCAGGCTGAGGTAGGCAACACGCGGTGGGCCGGTTGTCTTTTCAGGCTCAACCGGCGTTGCATGGGCAACGCCGATCAGGCTGCATGAAAGCGTCAGTAGCAGCCATAAGCGCATGACACTAGTTGCCGCGAGTGACACTCAGGCCCTTAAGCAGGCTCAGTGCCTGGTTCAGCTGGAAGTCATCGTCTTGTGGACGCGCTTTCTTCCCGGCCGATGCCTTGGTGGTCGGTTTGTCCGCGCCGCCATTGCCGTTACCCAAGTGCCCCGCCAGATCGGCTTCCTTGTAGTTCTCGGAATCCACTTCGCTGGTCAATTTGCCACGACGCACTTCGATGTCCGGCAAAATACCCTGAGCCTGAATTGAACGACCATTGGGCGTGTAATACAGCGCGGTGGTGATTTTAATCGCGCGGTCATTGGCCAGCGGCAGAACGGTTTGCACCGAACCTTTACCGAAGCTTTCGGTACCCATCAGTACGGCGCGTTTCTGATCCTGCAAAGCACCCGCAACAATTTCAGCGGCTGAAGCACTGCCCCCGTTGATCAACACCACCAGCGGTACGCCTTCACTGGCGTCGGCCGGGTCGGCGTAAAAGCGCAGTTCGGAGTTGGCGATACGACCCTTGGTGTAAACGATAAGGCCCTTGGTCAAGAACTGGTCGGCCGTTTCAACGGCGGCTTGCAGCACGCCGCCGGGGTTGTTACGCAAGTCAAGGATCAGCCCGCTCATTTTCTTGCCGTTGTCTTTGCGCAGCTTGACCAGCGCCTTGCCGACTTCTTCACCGGTCTTGACTTGGAACTGAGTGATGCGGAGATAGCCATAACCATTTTCCAGCATCTGCGACTTGACGCTCTTGACCTGGATGGTTGCCCGCGCGAGCGTCACGTCGAATGGGGTGCCGCCTTCGCGAATCAGGGTCAGGGTGATTTTTTCACCGATCTTGCCGCGCATCTTGTCGACGGCTTCTTGCATGGTCTGACCACGGGTCGGCGCGCCATTGATCTTGACGATCAGGTCGCCAGCCTCGATGCCAGCCTTGGAGGCGGGCGTGTCGTCGATAGGCGAGACCACTTTGATAAAGCCGTCTTCGATGCCGACTTCGATACCCAACCCGCCGAATTCGCCGCTGGTGCTTTCCTGCAGTTCAAGGAAGTCTTCCGGGCCGAGATAAGCAGAGTGCGGATCAAGGTTGCTGAGCATGCCTTTGATGGCGTTCTCCAGCAGCGTCTTATCGTCTACTGGTTCGACATAGGCGGCTTTGACCCGATCCATGACCTCAGCGAAGGTGCGCAGCTCTTCGAGCGGCAACGGTGCCTTGGCGCCTGCCGAAGTGGCGGCGGCTGCGGGCTTGACGGCCTCGGCGGCTTGCGCCAGAGGAGCACCGATAACGATGGCAATAGCCAGGGCCAGCGAGGTGAGGCGGGACAAATGCAGCATGTCTAACGAACTCCTAAACCTAAAGTAGTGCTTACCCTTGAGCATGGCACCATTGCGCTGGATCACTTGGGCGACCCTGCTGACGAATAGCGAAATACAACGCCGGAGTGTCCTGACCCCCACTGCTGCCCACAGTGGAAATCGCTTCGCCGGCTTTAACAATGTCGCCAGCGTCTTTGAGCAGACTCTGGTTGTGGCCGTACAAACTCAAAAAGCCGTTGCCGTGATCGAGAATGACCAGAAGCCCTGCACCGCGCAACCAGTCGGCGAACACCACACGGCCACCATGCACAGCATGCACCTGGCTGCCCGCAGCGGCGCTGATCATTACGCCATCCCACTTGGTACGAGCGTCATCGCCGCGGGTTTCGCCGAAGCGCGCCAACAGTCGACCATCGACAGGCCATGGAAGTTTGCCGCGTGCCTCGGCAAAAGGTCCGCCATAGGAAACGCCAGCACTGGAAACCAGCACGCCCGGAGCTTTGACCGGGCGTTTTACTGGGGCCTCGTCATCGTCCTCAGCGCTTTTTTTGCTGCTGCTGTTTTTCGCCAGGGCGCGGGCCTGCTCTTCACGTTTGCGCTGTTTTTCTGCTTCCTGCTGGGCGATCAAGGCTTTCTGTCGGGCTTCTTCAGCCTCGCGCGCTTGTCGGGCCAGGGTTTCTTCAATCGTTTTCAGGACATTGGCCAGATCGGCCTGTTCTTGTTGGCGAGTCTGCAGTTTCTGATCGCGGGCTTTCACGTCCTGATTGAGTTTGGCCAGCGCCTGTTGGCGTTCCTGGCGAACTTTGTCCAGTTCTTCGCGCTGACTATCGAGCGTGCTTCTTTGCACCAGTAACTGTGCCTGTTGCAGATCAATGTCTTTTTCGACGCCGGCCAGCTGGCTCAGGGTTTCATTGAAACCGTGCAGTTGAGCCAGGCGCGCCTGGCTCAAGTAATCGTAGTAGGTCAGGGTGCGCGCGAATTTTTCCGGGTTCTGCTGATTGAGCAGCAGTTTGAGGTATTCCTCGCGGCCACTTTGATAAGCAGCCCGGGCCTGGATCGCGATCAATCGTTGTTGTTCAACGCGTGCGCTTTGGAGTTTTTTTTTCTCTTGGTCGAGCCGTTGCAGCTCGCTTTCAGTCTTTTTTTGTTCTTTTTGCAGGGCCTCCACCTGCTTTTCCAGCTTGCCCATCTCGGTTTCTGTACCGCGCAGATCTTTCTGCACGCCGGATTTTTCCTGCTGCAATTCACCGAGGCGCTTTTTCAGCTCGGTAACATCCTTGCGTGCAGCATCCAGCTGTTGTTGGGTTTGCGCGCGCTCATCGGCAAACGCCGGATTGAGCAAACACGTGAGAGCAAGGACGATCAGGGCGCGAAGCATGGGGCGGGCGACACCAAGGAAAGAGGATGAACAAAGCCTAGTATGCCCGCCGCGAGCCGCAAAAAAAACGCCTCAAGACGACTGCTTTGAGGCGTTTCGGACAATTAACCGGCGCGATGGTTTTTAAATGTGCCGGTTTAGAGCCTTTTTGTGCTGTTTATCGGGGAACAAGGATCGAATGACCGGTCATCTCTTCCGGTTTTTCCAGGCTCATCAACTGCAACAGAGTCGGCGCGACATCGGCCAGAACCCCGCCGTCACGCACTTTAAAGTCGCGTTTGCCCACATAAATGAACGGCACGGGTTCGGTGGTATGAGCGGTGTGCGCTTGACCTGTGGATTCGTCCGACATTTGTTCGACGTTGCCGTGATCAGCGGTAATCAATGCTTCACCCCCGACCTTCTCCAGCGCGGTCACGATCCGGCCAACGCACACGTCTAGGCATTCCACGGCCTTGATCGCTGCGGCCATGATCCCGCTATGGCCGACCATGTCGCCGTTGGCGTAGTTGACCACGATCACGTCGAAGCGCTGGTTTTCGATAGCCTCGACGATCCTGTCGGTGACTTCCGGTGCGCTCATTTCTGGCTGCAAGTCATACGTGGCAACCTGTGGCGACGGGATCAGGATGCGCTCTTCGCCAGGAAACGGTTCTTCGCGGCCGCCCGAGAAGAAGAAGGTGACGTGGGCGTATTTCTCGGTTTCGGCAATACGTAGCTGGGTTTTGCCGTTTTTTGCCAGGTATTCGCCCAGCACGTTATTCAGGCTGCCGGGTGCAAAGGCTGAGGGCGCCGGAATATTCGCTGCGTATTGGGTCAGCATGACGAAGTCAGCCAGTTTCGGTTGGCGGGCCCGCTCGAAGTCCTTGAAGTCATCTTCGACGAAGACCCGGGTCAGTTCACGGGCGCGGTCGGAGCGGAAGTTCATGAAAATCACGGCGTCGCCGTCTTCGACCCTGACCTGCTCGCCAATGCGGGTGGCTTTGACGAACTCATCGTTTTCGCCACGCTCGTATGCGGCTTCAAGCCCAGCCTGGCTGTTCGCGGCCTGGAATTCGGATTGGCCGTCGACGATCAGGTTGTAGGCGGAGGCTACGCGGTCCCAGCGATTGTCGCGGTCCATGGCGAAGTAGCGGCCAATGATCGTAGCGATGCGGCCTTTGCCCAGGCGGGTGAAGGTTGAATCCAGTAGCTCCAGCGATGACTTGGCGCTGCGCGGTGGCGTGTCGCGACCGTCGAGGAAGGCGTGCAGGTAGATTTTTTCAGCGCCGCGCTGGGCCGCCAATTCGGCCATGGCAACCAGATGGTCCTGATGGCTGTGTACGCCGCCGTCGGACAGCAGGCCCAGGATGTGCACGGCTTTGCCCGCGCTGACGGCTTTGTCCACCGCGCCACAAAGGGTCGGGTTCTCGAAAAACTCGCCGTCGCGGATCGCTTTGGTCACGCGAGTGAAGTCCTGATACACCACTCGGCCAGCGCCGAGGTTCATGTGCCCGACTTCAGAGTTGCCCATCTGGCCGTCCGGCAGGCCGACATCCATCCCGGAGCCTGAAATCAAGCCATGGGGCTGGGTGGCGTACAAGTGGTCCATAACCGGCATCTTCGCCGCATAGATGGCGTTGCCCTCGTGACTCTCGCTGTGACCGAAGCCGTCCAGGATGATCAGGACCAAAGGTTTTGGTGTGGCAGTCATAAGAACCCACTCGTGGCTAGTGAAGTAACTTGAAAAAGATCGGCATTTTAAGGACAAGTTCAAACGGCGTCACTGCTTTACGGGCTTTGGCCGACCTTGGGTGCTGTGTATACTGGCCGACATTTTAACGCCCTGGAACCTACTGATGGTTGCTCACCTGATTGAATTTGCCACTAACCACTATTTGCTCGCTGGCGCTTTCGTCGTTCTGTTGGCTCTGCTGATTGCATACGAGCTGAGCAAAGGCGGCCGCAGCCTCAGTACCCGTGAGCTGACGTCGCTGGTCAACAGCGATCAGGGCGTGGTTATCGATGTGCGTAACGCCAAGGATTTCGCGGCAGGCCATATCGTCGGCGCACTGAACTTCCCGCAGGACAAGGTGATCGCTCGTATCGCCGAGCTGGAAAAACACAAGGCCAAGACCCTGATCATTGTTGATGCCATGGGCCAGCACGCTGGCGCCACTGCGCGTGAATTGCTCAAGTCCGGCTTCACCGCAGCCAAGCTGTCGGGTGGCATTTCCTCCTGGCGCGCCGATAATCTTCCTTTGGTGAAATAAAATGGCTGACGTCATCGTCTATTCAAGCGACTGGTGCCCTTACTGTATGCGCGCCAAGCAGTTGCTGCAGAGCAAAGGGGTGGCCTTCGAAGAAATCAAAGTCGATGGCCAGCCTCAAGTTCGTGCCGACATGACCAAGAAAGCCGGGCGCACGTCAGTCCCGCAAATCTGGATTGGCGCCTTGCATGTGGGCGGTTGCGATGACCTGTTTGCCCTGGAGCGCGCCGGTAAGCTGGATGCGCTGCTTCAGGCTTGAATCCGAAACCCTACAAGACCTTAAAAGTAAGAAGGATCTAAGATGACTGACCAACCGACCAACGGCGGTGTAGCAACCGAAGATGAAGCACCGCAGTTTTCCCTGCAGCGCATCTATGTTCGTGACTTGTCGTTCGAAGCCCCAAAAAGCCCGGCGATTTTTCGCAAGGAATGGACTCCAAGCGTCAGCCTGGATCTGAACACCCGTCAAAACGCTCTGGAAGGCGACTTCCATGAAGTGGTCCTGACGCTGTCGGTCACCGTTAATAACGGCGACGAAGTAGCCTTCATCGTTGAAGTGCAGCAGGCCGGGATCTTCCTGATCAAGGGTCTGGACGCAGCCGCCATGAGCCACACGCTCGGCGCGTTCTGCCCGAACATCCTGTTCCCGTATGCTCGCGAAACGATCGACAGCCTTGTCGTGCGTGGTTCGTTCCCTGCGCTGATGCTGGCGCCGGTCAACTTCGACGCGTTGTATGCGCAAGAGCTGGCCCGTATGCAAGAGTCGGGTGAAGGCCAGACTGTGCAATAAGCGACACGCTGGGATTGAAAAAAGCGCCTCTCGGGGCGCTTTTTTATGGCGCGTACTTAGGCGAAATCCAGCTGACGCCAGGCTTCATACACGGCTACGGCTACGGTGTTGGACAGGTTCAGGCTGCGGCAGCCTTCACGCATAGGCAGGCGCAGGCGGTGATCGCTCGGCAGGGCGTCGAGTATGTCCGCTGGCAGGCCACGGCTTTCCGGGCCGAAAAGAAAGGCGTCGCCTTTTTCGAAGGCCGCCTGGTGGAAAGGCCGTGAGCCTTTTGTGGTAAAAGCAAACAGCCGTGGGTGCCCGAGGCTTTCCAGGCAGCTGGGCAGGTCGGGATGGCGATGCAGAGTGGCGTACTCGTGATAATCGAGTCCGGCCCGGCGCAGGCGCTTGTCGTCGAGTTCGAAGCCCAACGGCTCGATCAAATGCAGGGTGCAGCCACTATTGGCGCACAGCCTGATGATGTTGCCGGTATTCGGCGGAATTTCTGGTTGAAAAAGGATGACGTGAAACATGCACGGCTCCGAACTGAAAGACGGGCTGCATTCTACTCCTGAAGAGGACCCGCGACCGAAGCTCTGGCCGCGAGTTCTTGGTTCTATGGCAATTGTCGGGGTCATGGTGGGTCTGATGATCGGCCGTTTGACCGCTCCCGACCCGCTGGAGCTGCAACAAATCGAGGCGCTGCCCAACGGGCTGGCAGTGTGGTTCAACCACGAGCCGCAAGTGCATGGCGAGGAGATTGAAGGCGCGGTGGCATTGCTGTTCAACGTGCACGGGGTGGCGCAGCGCGGAGCGTTCAAGCTAAACGGGAAGGATGTTCGCTGGAGGGTACAACGCAGTGACAAGGGGTTGTTGCTTAACCTGATGGCGGCCCGTCCATTGCACGGCGACTGGCGCGGTGCAAAGGTGGACGGGCGCTGGAGACTGGAGATTAGCCTCCGGGAGGAATAAAAGAGGGGAATCCCCGGCCTGCCTGTACCAAGGTCCCCAAAACTGGTGTTAATTAACCTATTGCAGGTGGCGTGCCAGTTTGAGTGGAAATGCTTATTTTCGTTGCTCAGGCCTTTAAAAGCGGGCTTTTCGCGATTTTCGAATGAAGGTACGAAACGTTTCGGTCGGTTTCTTGATCCGTATTCCTGCACATAATGTGCGCACCCAGGCACGCCAGGTTCCCAAAGTGATGCATTTCTCGCCCTTCGCGAATGACATCACGCAGTATTCCTGCCTTAAACGGTTTATCCCCTATGGGGTGATGATCCCGTGAGCTAGTCAGTGGGTCTGGCCGTGCCATGGCACCAGTTTACGTTGCAGGGCGCGTAGACCCATTTCCATGGCGAAAGCGATCAGCGCGATCACCAGAATGCCCAGCACCACGACGTCGGTGACCAAAAACTGCGCCGCCGACTGGACCATAAAGCCCAGGCCACTGGTGGCGGCGATCAGTTCAGCAGCAACCAGCGTTGACCAGCCCACTCCCAGACCGATGCGCACGCCAGTCAAGATGTCCGGCAGGGCGCTGGGCAGGATCACATGACGAATCAGCTGCCAGCGCGTTGCACCCAGCGATTGCGCGGCGCGGATTTTTGCCGGGTCTACGGTGCGCACACCGGTAGCGGTGGAGATCGCAATCGGCGCAAAAATCGCAAGGTAGATCAGCAGCACTTTGGACAGCTCGCCAATGCCGCACCAAATCACGATCAATGGCAGGTACGCCAGCGGTGGAATGGGCCGGTAGAACTCGATAAGCGGATCGAAGATGCCCCGGGCGATCCGGTTATGACCGATCGCGATGCCGATTGGAATGGCCGTCAGCACAGCGAAACCCAGACCCAGGCCGATACGTTGCAGGCTGGCGCCTAGATGCTGCCAGAGCGTGGAATCCATATAGCCCTTGGTTGCCAGCAGCCAGCCTTTTTCCAGCACCGCCGCCGGTGGCGGTAGGAACAGGGGTTCAATCCATTCGGCCGCCGTGACTGCCCACCAGATGGCCAGCAGGGTCACCAGAGTCAGAACGCTGATCCATCGGGTGCTCAGGCTGCGGCGCAGGGGTACGAGGGTGGACGGGCTATTGCTGGCCTTCACGGTGACCGGTAATTCGTAGCTGCTCATGCGCGCTGCTCCCATGTCGGGATACTGCGTTGAGAAAAGACCCTGGACAGGACGTGCTCGCGGGTCTCGATAAATCGCGGGTCGGATTTGAGTGCGCGCGCCGATTCGCCCGCCGCGTAACGCTGACCGAAGTCCAGTTGCAGACGCTCGACGATCTGCCCCGGATGGGGGGCCAGCAGGATCAAATCGGTGGCGAGAAATACCGCTTCTTCAATGTCATGCGTGATCAGGAACACCGGTTTGGCGGTGCGTTGCCAGACGTGCAGGAGCAACTCCTGCATCTGCTCGCGGGTAAACGCATCAAGGGCGCCGAAGGGTTCATCCATCAGCAATACTCGCGGGTCGGCGGCCAAGGCACGGGCCAGGCCGACGCGTTGTTTTTGCCCGCCGGACAGCTGCCAGACACGCCGCTGCTCGAACCCGGCGAGATCCACCAGCGCCAGCATTTCCCGCGCTTTGGATTCACGTTGGGTGCGTGGTACTCCCGCCAGTTGCAGACCGAAGGCAACGTTGGCCAGAACATCCTGCCAAGGCAGCAGGGCATCGTCCTGAAACACCACGCCGCGCTCGGCACTTGGGCCTCTGACGGCAACGCCATCAAGGGTAATGCGCCCGGCGCTGGGCTCGACGAAACCAGCGATCAAATTCAACAGCGAAGTCTTGCCACTGCCGGACGGACCGAGTGCGACCAGCAACTGCTGCGGGCCCAGGCTCAGGGAAATATCCGCCAGTACCGGCTCGACTGCGCCGGGGTACTGTGCGCTGATGCGCTCCAGCTGTAATAAGGCCATGACAAGAACCCCTGACTGATTATTGAGTGATGAACTTGGCGCTTACGTAGGGGGAATAATCGGCCAGTACTGCATCGACCTTGCCTTGCTCCTTGAGGAACGCAGCCGTCTTGGTCACCGCGTCGATGGTCGGTGCGCCCAGCGCGACAACCTGATCGGCGGCCAGCGGGTACGCATTGCCTTGCAGCAGCACGGGAATGTCAGCAGGTTTTGCACCTGACAATTTCACCAGCTTGTCGACATTGCCGCTGTTGGCGAGCCAGGCGGTCGGGTCTTTGCGGTAGTCGGCGTAGGCGTCGAGGGTGACCTTGGCGAATGCGCTGACGATTTCCGGGTGCTTGGCGGCGAAGTCTTTGCGCACGATCCACGCATCGAACGTCGGGGCGCCGAGCTTGGCCAGGTCGCCAGAAGTGATCAGCACTTTGCCGGTTTCTTTGGCAACACCCAGCGCCGGGTCCCAAACGTAGGTGGCGTCAATGTCGCCGCGCTTCCAGGCGGCCGCTATCGCAGGTGGAGCAAGGTTGAGGATCTGCACTTTGGACGGGTCGATATTCCAGTGTTTCAACGCCGCCAGCAGGCTGTAGTGGCCGGTGGAAACGAACGGTACAGCGACTTTTTTGCCGATCAGGTCCTGGGGCGAATTGATGCCCGAACCGTTGCGCACGACCAGCGCTTCCGAGGCGCCAATCTGGGTAGCGATCAAAAAGGTTTCGATCGGTAATTTACGTGTAGCCGCAGCGGTCAGCGGACTTGAGCCGAGGTAACCGATCTGTACGTCGCCCGAGGCGATGGCGGTGATGACGTCGGCACCGTTGTCGAATTTGCGCCAGTCGACCTTGGCGTGGGTGGCCTTTTCATAAGCCCCGTCGGCCTGCGCAACTTTGGCCGGGTCGACGGTGGTTTGGTACGCGACGGTAAAATCTGCGGCGTGCGCGAGAAGAGTTGTGGTGACCAGGGATAGGGCCGCCAACACGCGTAAGGGGGTGTGTAGTTTCATTTGAAAGCTCCAGATCAGGCGGTCGAGGTTCGGCTGAAATAGAGACTAAATGATCTAAGAAACATTAAGTAAATAACTTATTGGTATTAGCTTATGAGGGGAATTTCTCTGGGAGCGATGGCTGAGTGGCCAATTGTCATCGTCCAGTCATAAAAGTGTGACTATATGTGTGGCCGGTATCGACGACGGGTAGGGAAGCAAAAACGCCTTATCCTTTAGTATTACTGGGCGATTACGTGACCGGTCGGTCTGAACGTCGGCAATTTGGTGGGAGAAAATAGACTCCCTGCTGAAAAACGCGCCGAAATATTTTTGGGAATTAAGTCATGAGGTCGATACACTCCGGCTCGACGAACAGAAACAGTTTGTCACTTATAACTCGATGATCTAAAAAATATTAAGTAATACCTTTTAGGTTGAGGAATTTTTGATTACCGTGCAGCGACCCGCACGCGCGGTCTAATCAATTAGTCTCGAAGCGACCAGTAACCATTGACTCAACAGGTCGGGTCTGGCGCTAATCGCGCATCTGCGGGCTTGAGCTTTTGCCTCAAGACCCGTGGAAATACAAAAATTAGATACACGAGGAGCGAAACAATGAACAAGTCCACCTTGGCTTTGGCCATCGCAGTAGGGGTTTTGGCCCAACAAGCCGGTGCTGCTGGTTTCATCGAAGACAGCAAGCTGAACCTGAGTTCCCGTACGTTTTTCTTCGACAATGACAACCATTCCGGCAAAGCAGATCAGCGCGAAACGGCTGAGGTTCTGAAACTCGATTACCTTTCCGGTTTCACCCAAGGCGTCATTGGCGTCGGTGTTGACGCACAGCTGATTTACGGGCTGCACCTTGATGGTGGCCGTGGTAACCATCCAGATCCAAACACATTCTGGCCAAGCGATCACGACAACTCTGCCGTACATGACCTTGCTCGTGGCGACGCGAACGTCAAGTTCCGTTACTCCAAAACAGAATTGCACGTGGGTGGCGCCTTGGCCCCACAACTGCCGATTCTGACGGCTAACGACAGCCGCACCATGCCGGCGAACTACGACGGTGGCATCATCACCTCCAAAGACCTCGACAACGTAACATTTGTCGGTGGTCAACTGGAGCACTCCACCGGCCGTGCAACCACCAACAGCACTGGCCTGTCGGTTAACGGCGCCACGATGGACAGCAACCAGTTCCGTTTCGCCGGTGCTGACTGGAAGGTTACTAAAGACCTGACCTTGCAGTACTACTACGCGAATCTGGAAGACTTCTACAAACAGCACTTCCTCGGCTTGGTACACGTTCTGCCAATCGGCGACAATCAGTCGTTCAAAACCGATGTGCGCTATTTCAACAGCAGTTCCGATGGCAAGAGCAGCGCCGGTGATGCTGGGTACGCGTTCAACAACAACGGTGGTTACGCCAAGAAACCAGGAGAGGTTGATAACACCACCTGGAGTGCGATGTTCACCTACCAACTGGGTGGCAACTCGTTCTTGCTGGGTCACCAGCGTGTCAGCAACGACGGCGGTTTCGTCTACCTGAACCAGGGTAATGTCACTACAAATGGTAAGGCATCTGGTGCAAACGAAGGCAACGGCGGCCCGAGCTTCTACCTGTTCACTGACTCCATGATCAATGGTTTCGTTCGTGCCGGTGAGAACACCACGTTCGGTAAGTACACCTATGACTTCGCAGGGCTTGGCGTTCCGGGCCTGAAAGCCTCGATCGCTTACTTGAGTGGCGATAACATCAAAGACAAGACTCTCGCGGGTGTAGATCACTCCGAGTGGGAACGTGACATGCGTGTGGATTACGTGATCCAGACCGGTTACCTCAAAGGCTTCGGCACCACCCTGAGCAACGGCGCTTACCGTGGCGACGGTACTGGTATTGATTCCCAAAACCAGACTCGTCTGATCTTCAACTACACCTACTCTTTCCTGTAAGTGTATTGAGTACAAGAAGCCCCGCTTGCGGGGCTTTTTGTTGTCTGGGTTTTCATGGTCCAGACGGTGCAACACTATTTGCTATCAGCTGAATTCAATTGGCCAGGACTTTCGGCCAATCGTTCGCGTTGATAAAACCGAGCAAATGGGGTTGCTGTTGATCATCAACCGTGATGAACAGCGACGATCCGTAGTCGGGCGTCGGTGAGTCACGAAACTTCATGGTTTTCGCCAGCGCGTTCATGCATTCGCTGTGGGTCACCAGAACAAGATTGCGGTTCTTCGCTTTGTGTTGAAGCGAGTCGCTGAGCATGGTTTGCCGACAATTGGACAGCCACTCCTGACCCGCGCCCGTGTAGTTGAACATGAAGGCTGCGGTTTGTGCCGTTCGGGTCATAGGGCTGCTGTAAATGTCGGCCTTCCCCAGACCGAGCGTTTGAAAGTGTTGCCCTACGGCTTCGGCGACACTTTTGCCCGGCAGGGTGATGCCGTCTGCGGGGCCCAGGCAAGGCGCAGAGGAGTGATCGCAGCGCTCGACGTGGCGCACGAGGACGATCATGTCACCTTGAGCCCAGCGTGATTTGAAGTCGGTGATCGTGACGTTGTTGCCTTTTGCAAGGTCAGGAACCGCAGCGGGTTTCAACAGGAAAAATGTCACGCTTGCCAAAGCGGCTACACAGACTAACGCGGCCAGTTTTGTTTTGTTTTTTGCGAAGTTACTTGGATGGAACAAACGTCGGGTTCCGCTCAGCAAAGTCTGTACTCCATGTTTAAACCGCTCCCACGGCAATTCTCAGCGTTGTAACGCGTCATCAGATAAACAACAAAATACGTTCCAACGGGTGAAGGTTCTGAACCCGACGCCCAATAGCACCAGTAGGAGGTTAGTGTGCAGGTCCATACGTCAATGAACGGTGAAATAGGCGTGAAAATTTAACTGTTCCGGGCGTCCTGGGTGAGAGCCTTGCTGAGTTGAAGGGGGCAGAGGAAGGCAGTGAGGTTCTTTAGATTCAAAATGAATAAACAAATTAAAATTCATTCTTTTTTATTTCTTTTGGATCGGTGCAAAGTAGGGCGCTTCATAGTCAACCAGGAGCCGCACCATGAGCCTACGACTCGGCGATATCGCCCCCGACTTCGAGCAGGAATCAAGTGAGGGGAAAATCCATTTCCATGAGTGGCTTGGGAGCAGCTGGGGTGTATTGTTTTCCCACCCGGCCGACTTCACGCCGGTGTGCACCACTGAGCTGGGTTTTACGGCCAAGCTCAAGGATGAATTTGCCAAACGCGGGGTTAAAGCGATTGCGCTGTCGGTGGATTCGGTCGATTCCCACATCAAGTGGATTGACGACATCAATACCACCCAGAACACGATCGTTAATTTCCCTATCCTGGCCGACGCCGACCACAAGGTGTCGGACCTGTACGACCTGATCCACCCCAATGCCAGCGACACCCTGACGGTGCGTTCGCTGTTCGTGATCGATCCGAACAAAAAAATTCGCCTGACCATCACCTACCCAGCCAGCACCGGGCGTAATTTCCATGAAATCCTGCGGGTCATCGACTCGCTGCAACTGACCGATAACTACAAAGTCGCAACGCCGGCCAATTGGCAGGACGGGGATGACGTGGTCATCGTGCCGTCGATCAAGGACGAAGACGAAATCAAGAAACGCTTCCCCAAAGGCTATAAGGCCGTCACGCCTTACTTGCGTCTGACGCCGCAACCTAACCGATAAGCCTCGCTGTCTGGTGAGGTTGTTTTTTGTTGAAAAGAGGGCCGTTGAATCGGCCCTTTTTTTCATCTGCGATTTGGAGGCCTGCTAATTTCATGCGCTTAAATTGCATATGCAATTTAAGAATAAACAAATGAAAAAATAAGATTTATAGATATAAAAAACACCTGTTAATGTCTGTTCACTTAGCGAAATCGCTAACCCCACCTTACTCACCCGCCAACGGGCAAGCAGGTGCAACTTCATAGCTACAGCAAAGGAGAGCGCCATGCGCACTGTCATTTTGCGTCGAAGCTTGGTCGCTCTGTTTGCTGCGGCTGTCACCTTCGGCGCTATTACTCAAGCTCAGGCAGAAACCCTGCGCATCGGTTATCAGAAGTACGGCACGTTGGTTTTGTTGAGGGCCAAAGGCACGCTGGAGAAGCGCCTCGCCGAGCAAAACGTGCAAGTGCAATGGACCGAGTTTCCGGGTGGTCCGCAGTTGCTGGAAGGGCTGAACGTGGGTTCCATCGATTTTGGCGTGACCGGCGAAACACCGCCCGTGTTCGCTCAAGCGGCCGGTGCCGACCTGCTGTATGTCGCGTATGAGCCGCCGGCCCCGACCAGTGAAGCGATTCTGGTCCCCAAAGATTCACCGATCACGTCGATAAAGGACCTCAAAGGCAAAAAAGTCGTACTGAATAAAGGCTCCAACGTGCATTACCTGCTGGTGCGTGCGCTTGAAGATGCTGGTCTGAAGTACAGCGATATCCAGACCGTATTCTTGCCGCCGGCCGATGCGCGTGCCGCTTTCGAGCGCGGCAGTGTGGATGCCTGGGTTATCTGGGACCCCTACCAAGCGGCCGCCGAGCAACAACTGCAAGCGCGCACTCTTCGTGACGGCACCGGCATCGTCGACAACCATCAGTTTTATCTGGCAACCAAGCCGTACGCTGAAAAACATCCGCAAGTGATTCAGGCATTGGTCGAGGAAGTTCGCGCCGTCGGCGAGTGGTCCAAGGCCAACCCCGATGAAGTGACCCAACAGGTCGCGCCATTGCTCGGCCTGACGCCGGACATCACCCGCACCGCCGTCAAACGCCAAGGTTACGGGGCACTGTTCATCAGCCCAGACGTGGTCGCGGCGCAGCAGAAAATCGCTGACACCTTTTACCAGCTCAAGTTGATTCCCAAGCCGCTGAGCATCAAAGACGTGATCTGGACGCCCCCGGCCAAAGTAGCCACGGCTCAGTAATCAACAGGCCCCTAGAGGAGACAACTCCATGAGCCTCAGTGCTTCGCAAAAAATCATTCACAGGCTGGCGCCTTGGGCACTTCCAGTCTTGTTGTTGGCGGTCTGGCAACTCTCGGTCAGCGCGGGCTGGCTTTCGACTCGCATCCTGCCGGCGCCGAGCGCCGTCATCGAAGCGGGCATAAGCCTGGTGCGCAGCGGCGAAATCTGGAAGCACCTGGCAATCAGTGGCTGGCGTGCCGGGATCGGATTCGCCATTGGCGGTGGTCTCGGCCTGGCGCTGGGCTTTATCACAGGCCTGTCGAAATGGGGTGAACGCCTGCTCGACAGCTCGGTGCAGATGATTCGCAACGTGCCGCATCTGGCGCTTATTCCGTTGGTGATCCTGTGGTTTGGCATTGACGAGTCTGCGAAGATTTTTCTGGTGGCGTTGGGCACCGTGTTTCCGATTTACCTGAACACCTATCACGGGATTCGCAACGTTGATCCGGCGCTGGTGGAAATGGCACGCAGCTATGGCCTGTCCGGTTTCGCATTGTTCCGGCAGGTGATTTTACCGGGCGCATTGCCCTCGATTCTGGTGGGGGTGCGCTTCGCTCTGGGCTTTATGTGGTTGACCCTGATCGTGGCTGAAACCATTTCCGCCAGTTCAGGAATCGGTTACCTGGCAATGAATGCCCGGGAGTTTCTGCAGACCGATGTGGTGGTCCTGGCGATTCTTCTTTACGCGGTGCTCGGCAAGCTGGCGGACCTTGCGGCGCGCGGTCTGGAGCGTGTCTGGCTGCGCTGGCATCCGGCGTATCAAACGGTAAAAGGCGGTGCGGTATGAGCAGTCTTAAGCAGCAACAGCCGCCCCACCTGCTGCGCGGTATTCCGCTGGCGGTACGCAAGCTGCGCAAAACCTTCGGTCAGCGCGAGGTGCTTCGCGATATCGATCTGCATATCCCGGCGGGGCAATTCGTCGCGGTGGTTGGTCGTAGCGGTTGTGGCAAAAGCACCCTGCTTCGCTTGTTGGCCGGTCTTGATAAACCGACTGGCGGTGAACTGCTGGCGGGGTCAGCACCGCTCAGTGATGCGCTGGAAGATACCCGTTTGATGTTTCAGGAAGCGCGGTTGCTGCCCTGGAAAAAAGTTATCGATAACGTGGGTCTTGGCTTACAGGGCAACTGGCGCCCACGCGCTTTGGACGCATTGGATGCTGTGGGCCTGGCGGAGCGCGCCGATGAATGGCCGGCAGCCTTGTCCGGCGGGCAAAAGCAGCGCGTGGCCCTGGCTCGGGCATTGATTCACCAACCGCGACTGCTGCTGCTCGATGAGCCCCTAGGTGCGCTGGATGCACTGACCCGTATCGAGATGCAGCAACTGATCGAACGCCTTTGGCAACAGCATGGCTTCACCGTGTTGCTGGTCACCCATGATGTCAGCGAAGCCGTGGCGATTGCTGATCGGGTGATCCTGATTGAAGAGGGCCAGGTCGGCCTCGACGTGATGATAGACCTGCCTCGTCCAAGGGTACGTGGCTCTCATCGCCTGGCTGCGCTTGAAACCCAAGTACTGAACCGGGTGCTGCAGATACCCGGCTCGCCGCCTGAACCGGAGCCCGTATCACCGTTGCCCACGCAGTTGCGTTGGGCCCAATAACCGAACCGTACCGATACCGTTTGAACCCCCAACTCTTACAGGAAATACATCATGACTATTAAAGCTATCAACGTTCGTAACCAGTTCAAAGGCACCATCAAAGAAATCCTCGAAGGCCCGGTGTTGTCGGAAATCGACGTACAAACAGCGTCAGGTGTCGTCACTTCCGTGATCACTACCCGCTCGGTCAAAGAGTTGGAGCTGGTGGTTGGCAGCGAAGTGATCGCCTTCGTCAAATCCACTGAGGTATCGATCGCCAAGCTGTGATCGATGCGTTGCAGACAACCCCGGACGGCCAAAGCCCTTCGGGGTTTTTTATGTGAAAAACGCAATCCATGTAAGCGCCCTTGCCCCGTCTTATCGCGGGCAAGCGCGCTCCTACAGGGGGGCGATGTGTTTCTTGGGCAGATACGGCGGTAAATACAATCCAAGGTACGCATCGAACACCCGCATGCCTTCTTCGGCCAGGCGCGGGGTGATCTGGTCGTGGAGCTGCACCGAACGGGCGTAAACCCGGTCGCCGAGTTCCATCGCCAACGCAAACACGTCGACATCGTCCGGCAGGGCAGGGAGCTGGAAGTGCCGGGCGAACAGCGCGTGCATCAGATTGCCGAGCTCGATATCGTGCTGCCGGTCGGCCTGGGTGACTTCGGTCAGGCCGTGTTGTGCGAGGATCAGTTGGCGGGCGGCGGCATCGGCGCTGTAGATACTCAACATCCGTTGCTCGACCAGTCGTGACAGGTCGCGCCAGCTCGTCAGCTGTTCGTGTTCTATGGGCGCTTGCAGGCAGGCGCGAAAGGCAGCGTGGACGTCTGCGGTCAAGGCTTCGAGCAGGGCCGGGACGCCGGCAAAGAAGTGATAAACCGAAGACGGTGGTATTTGCGCACGTTCGGCAACGCTGTAGATCGACAGACTGGCCACCCCTTCGGCGGCAAGCAGCGTGCGGGCGGCATCGAGAATCGAGTCGATCCGGGCCTGGCTGCGTGCGCGGGGTTTACGGGGCGCGGCGAGTCGCGTCATGGGTGATTTCCTGTTTTGGGCAGTGGGCATTGTACGGGTTGCAGTGCAGCGGCCACAAAAAAACGCCGCCAACCTTGCGGCCGACGGCGTTCTTTTTATCGCACAGCGTTAGACGGTGTGCAGGTACCAGTTGTATTCGAGGTCGGAGATGGAGTGTTCGAACTCTTCCAGCTCACTTTCCTTACAGGCGACGAAGATATCGATGTATTTCGGGTCGATATAGCGCGCCATGATTTCACTGTCGTCCAGCTCGCGCAGGGCATCACGCAAGTTGTTGGGCAGGCTTTGTTCGTTCTGCTCGTAGGAGTTGCCTTCTACGGGGGCGCCTGGCTCGATCTTGTTGGTCAAGCCGTGGTGCACGCCCGCCAGCACAGAGGCCAGCAGCAAGTACGGGTTGGCATCGGCACCGGCTACGCGGTGTTCGATACGCACGGCATCGGGAGCGTCGGTCGGAACGCGCAACGCGACCGTCCGGTTGTCCAGGCCCCAGCACGGCGAGTTCGGCACGTAGAACTGTGCGCCGAAACGACGATAGGAGTTAACGTTCGGGCACAAGAACGCCATTGATGCCGGTAGGGTCTCGAGCACACCGCCGATCGCGTGACGTAATGCGGCGTTCTGCTCGGGATCCTCACTGGTGAAGATGTTTTTACCATCGCGATCAAGGATCGAGATGTGGACGTGAAGACCGTTACCCGCCTGACCCGGATAGGGTTTGGCCATAAAGGTCGAATCCATTTCGTGGTCGTAAGCGATGTTCTTGATCAGGCGCTTGAGCAGTACCGCGTAGTCGCATGCCTTGATCGGGTCGGCAACGTGGTGCAGGTTCACTTCGAACTGCGCCGGGGCACTTTCCTTGACGATGGCGTCAGCCGGGATGCCTTGTTCCTTGGCACCTTCCAGAACGTCCTGGAGGCAGTCGACGTATTCGTCCAGGTCATCGATCAGGTAAACCTGAGTCGAGTGAGGGCGTTTGCCGGAAATCGGCGAGCGCGGAGGTTGTGGGCGACCGTTCACGTTCTCCTGATCGATCAGGTAGAACTCAAGTTCGAATGCGGCGCAGATAGTCAGGCCCATTTCGTCGAACTTGCTGACGACCTGACGCAGTACTTCGCGGGGGTCGGCAAAGAAGGGTTCGCCTTCGATTTCGTGCATGGTCATCAGCAGTTGCGCGGTTGGGCGCTTTTGCCACGGCTCATTGCACAGGGTGCCCGGGATCGGATAACAGATTCGGTCAGCATCACCGATATCCAGACCCAGACCGGTGCTTTCCACCGTTGAGCCATTGATATCCAAGGCAAATAAAGAGGCAGGCAAGTTAATGCCTTTCTCGTAAACCTTATGGAGGCTGGTGCGTTCTATGCGCTTACCACGCACCACACCATTCATATCTGCAATCAGAAGGTCAACGTACAGAACCTCAGGATGTTCCTTAAGGAACGCGTTCGCTTCGTTAAGCTGAACGGCACGCGGGGGTACCGACATGATGCAACACCTTTGTTGTTAAAAATATCAATCATCGAGCTTCGTGGGATTCAGTCAATCCGAAAGCCATCATGAAGTCAATAGAGCTCTTTTTTGCACTCAAAAAGCGCTCAGAGGCCGTTTTTGCCGCAAATTAGGGCAAGTATTGCGTTTTGACAGCCTTGGAATCTGCGGGCTTGAGCGGGCTGTGTTCTATTTTTTACGGGGGTGTTGTGAAAAAAAATGAACAAGGCTAAGCTCGATTGCAACCCATAACAGCAATAATACTCGGGGGTTCCATGTCTCGCCTGCCGTTAATCGGCGTGACCGCCTGCACCAAGCAGATCGGTCTGCACAGTTATCACATCAGTGGCGACAAGTACGTCCGCGCAGTCGCAATCGCTGCCAAGGGCTTGCCGCTGATATTGCCGTCACTGGCTGAATTATTTAACACGGCCCAGATACTCGCCAGCGTCGATGGACTCCTGTTCACCGGCTCGCCCTCCAATGTCGACCCCTCCTATTACGACGGTCCAGCCAGCGCGCCGGGCACCGCTCATGATCCTGATCGTGACCGCACTACTCTACCCCTGATTCGTGCTGCTGTGGCGGCGGGCGTACCGGTGTTGGGAATTTGCCGGGGGTTTCAGGAGATGAACGTGGCCTTCGGTGGCAGCCTGCATCAGCGTGTTCATGAAGTTGGAACATTCATGGACCACCGTGAACAGGATAACGAGCCGCTCGAAGTCCAGTACGGGCCAAGCCATATCCTGCATATCCAGCCGGGCGGCGTGCTCGCGGGCCTTGGCCTGCCAAGCGACATTCAAGTCAATTCGATTCATGGTCAGGGCGTTGAGCGTCTGGCGCCGGGCTTGCGCGTCGAGGCTCTGGCGCCTGACGGGTTGATCGAGGCGGTCTCGGTCGCGGCAGGCTCGGGTTTTGCTTTAGGTGTGCAATGGCACCCCGAGTGGCAAGTGACCTCGAATCCGCATTATCTTGCGATTTTCCAGGCATTTGGCGATGCCTGTAGAAAGCGGGCAATACAACGCGACGCAGCCGCGTCAGAAAGTGCCTGACCCCTTCGGGGCCAAGGTGTCTACCTCCTGAGGTATTTATGAGTACCAATCTCGACCAGCTCACCGATTGGTTGAAAGAGCACAAGATCACTGAGGTCGAATGCATGATTGCCGACCTCACTGGGATTACTCGCGGGAAGATCTCACCGACCAATAAGTTCATCGCCGAAAAAGGCATGCGCTTGCCCGAGAGTGTGTTGCTGCAAACGGTCACCGGCGATTATGTCGAAGATGACATCTATTACGAACTGCTGGACCCGGCGGACATCGACATGATCTGCCGCCCGGACCAGAACGCGGTGTTCCTGGTGCCATGGGCCATCGAACCGACGGCTCAGGTGATTCACGACACCTACGACAAGCAAGGCAACCCGATCGAGCTGTCGCCGCGCAACGTATTGAAGAAAGTCCTGAAACTCTATACCGACAAGGGCTGGCAGCCGATTGTGGCCCCGGAAATGGAGTTTTACCTGACCAAGCGTTGCGAAGACCCGGACTTCCCGTTGCAGCCGCCGATTGGTCGCTCCGGTCGCCCGGAAACCGGTCGTCAATCGTTCTCTATAGAAGCTGCCAACGAATTCGACCCGTTGTTCGAGGATGTTTACGACTGGTGCGAACTGCAGAATCTGGACCTGGACACACTGATCCACGAAGACGGCACGGCGCAGATGGAAATCAACTTCCGTCACGGTGATGCGTTGTCGCTGGCCGACCAGATTCTGGTGTTCAAGCGGACCATGCGTGAAGCCGCGCTGAAGCACGACGTGGCGGCAACCTTCATGGCCAAGCCGATGACCGGCGAACCAGGCAGCGCCATGCACTTGCACCAGAGCGTGATCGATATCGCCACCGGCAAAAACATCTTCTCCAACGAAGACGGTTCGATGAGTGAGTTGTTCCTGTGCCACATCGGTGGCCTGCAAAAATTCATCCCCGAGCTGTTGCCGTTGTTCGCGCCGAACGTCAATTCGTTCCGCCGCTTCCTGCCTGATACTTCGGCACCGGTGAACGTGGAGTGGGGTGAAGAGAACCGGACCGTGGGCCTTCGGGTGCCAGATGCGGGTCCGCAAAACCGTCGGGTGGAAAACCGCCTGCCGGGTGCCGACGCCAACCCGTATCTGGCCATCGCGGCGAGCCTGCTGTGCGGCTACATCGGGATGGTCGAAGCAATCAATCCGAGTGCGCCGGTCGTGGGGCGTGGTTATGAACGACGCAATCTGCGTCTGCCGTTGACCATCGAAGACGCGCTGGAGCGAATGGAAAACAGCAAGACAATCGAAAAATACCTCGGTAAGAAATTCATTGTCGGTTACGTCGCGGTCAAGCGTGCCGAGCATGAGAATTTCAAGCGCGTGATCAGCTCTTGGGAACGTGAGTTCCTGCTGTTCGCGGTCTGATTATGATGGGCGCGGCTATGGTCGGCCGCGCCACTTTGAATACGGAGAGAGCGGCATGAGTAATAACAATCCACAAACGCGCGTCTGGCAGGCCTTGAGCAATGATCACCATCTGGCGCCGTTCAGCGACTTCAAACAATTGAAAGAAAAAGGCCCGCGCATCATCACTCGCGCCAAGGGCGTTTATCTGTGGGACAGCGAAGGCAACAAGATTCTCGACGGCATGGCCGGTCTCTGGTGCGTGGCCATCGGTTACGGCCGTGACGAACTGGCCGATGCCGCCAGCAAGCAAATGCGCGAGCTGCCGTATTACAACCTGTTCTTCCAGACCGCTCACCCGCCGGTCCTGGAGTTGGCCAAAGTCATTTCCGATATTGCGCCGGAAGGCATGAACCATGTGTTCTTCACTGGTTCGGGCTCTGAAGGCAACGACACCGTGCTGCGCATGGTGCGTCACTACTGGTCGATCAAAGGCCAGCCGAACAAGAAAATAATCATCAGCCGAATCAACGGCTATCACGGTTCGACCGTTGCTGGCGCCAGCTTGGGTGGCATGGTTGGCATGCATGAACAGGGCGACTTGCCGATCCCCGGCATCGTCCACATCGCACAGCCGTATTGGTTCGGCGAAGGCGGCGACATGAGCCCGGATGAATTCGGGGTCTGGGCGGCCGAGCAACTGGAGAAGAAAATTCTCGAGTTGGGCGTCGACAACGTGGGCGCCTTTATTGCCGAGCCGATCCAGGGCGCGGGCGGTGTGATCGTTCCACCCGACACCTACTGGCCGAAGATCAAAGAGATCCTCGCCAAGTACGACATCCTGTTTATCGCTGATGAAGTGATCTGCGGGTTTGGTCGCACCGGCGAATGGTTCGGCAGCGATTTCTACGGCCTGAAACCGGACATGATGACCATCGCCAAAGGCCTGACCTCGGGTTACATCCCGATGGGTGGTTTGATCGTGCGCGATGAAGTGGTCGACGTGCTTAACGAAGGCGGCGATTTCAACCACGGATTCACTTACTCCGGTCACCCGGTTGCCGCTGCGGTGGCCCTGGAAAACATCCGTATTTTGCGCGATGAAAAAATTATCGAGCACGTCCGGGAAGAAACGGCACCCTATTTGCAAAAGCGTTTACGTGAGCTGAATGATCACCCATTGGTAGGTGAAGTTCGGGGCGTAGGGCTGCTGGGTGCAATCGAGCTGGTGAAAGATAAATCCACTCGTGAGCGTTATACCGGCAAGGGCGTCGGGATGATTTGCCGACAGTTCTGCTTCGATAACGGCCTGATCATGCGCGCCGTGGGCGACACCATGATCATTGCGCCGCCGCTGGTGATCAGTTTTGCTGAGATTGATGAGCTGGTGACCAAGGCTCGTACGTGCCTGGACCTGACCTTACGTGCCATACAAGGCTAAGTGCTGGGATCGGGTGGAAAAGTGCTTGATTGAGGTGAGTGAAACCGTAGCAAGTTCAACGATTTTCACTCACTTTAAACAGGGCTGGTTTTTGATGTATGCAGTGGACAGGTATTAAGGCGGGCCATGTGGTCTTGAAAGCCCGCCCGGAATCTTGCCAGACTCATGGCGGATTCAGTTGCCGCTACCCAACGGTTAGTGTTCAAACAACGGAGCTGTACGCATGAAGATATTTGGCAAGACCCTCCTCGCCTTGTCCCTTATGGGCGTAGTGGCCGCTGCTGCTCAGGCCGATGACAAAGTTCTGCACGTCTATAACTGGTCCGACTACATCGCACCGGATACCGTCGCGAAATTTGAAAAAGAGTCGGGCATCAAGGTCGTTTACGACGTCTTTGACAGTAACGAAACCCTCGAAGCCAAGTTGTTGGCCGGCAAGTCCGGTTACGACATTGTGGTGCCGTCCAACAACTTCCTGGCCAAGCAAATCAAAGCCGGCGTTTATCAGGAACTGGACCGCTCCAAGCTGCCTAACTGGAAAAACCTGAACGAGAATCTGCTCAAAACCGTGGGCGCAGCCAGCGACCCAGGTAACAAGCATGCCTTCCCGTACATGTGGGGTTCGATCGGCATTGGTTACAACGCCGAAAAAGTTAAAGCAGCCTTGGGCGCTGATGCGCCGGTCAATTCCTGGGACTTGCTGTTCAAGCCAGAGAACGCAGCCAAGCTGAAGGGCTGTGGCGTCAGCTTCCTCGACTCGCCAACCGAGATGATTCCGGTGGCCCTGCATTACTTAGGTTATCCAACCGACACCAAGGACAAAAAGCAGCTGAAAGAAGCTGAAGACTTGTTCCTGAAAATCCGCCCATCGATCACCTATTTCCACTCTTCCAAGTACATCGGTGACTTGGCCAACGGCAACATCTGTGTGGCGGTCGGTTACTCGGGTGACGTTTACCAGGCCAAAGCCCGTGCTGAAGAAGCCGGTGGCAAGGTCAAGGTCAGCTACAGCATTCCTAAGGAAGGGGCCGGTAGCTTCTACGACATGGTTGCGATTCCCAAGGATGCCGAGAACGTCGAAGGTGCTTACAAATTCATGACCTTCCTGCAGAAACCGGAAATCATGGCTGAAATCACCAACAGCGTGCACTTCCCTAACGGCAACGCCGCAGCAACACCGTTGGTCAACGAAGATATCCGTACCGACCCAGGCGTTTATCCGTCGACCGAAGTGCAGGCAAAACTGTACGCCATCAGCGATTTGGATGCCGCAACACAGCGACTTCTGACGCGCAGCTGGACCAAGATCAAATCGGGCAAGTAATGCTCGTGTAAGACCAGCGTGGATCACTTGCAGGGGCTGATGTGTTGGCGAAGAACGCAACGCGGTGTGATGGATACGCCGCCTTCGCCAATACATGGGTTCTTGCAGGGGATCGCACCCATGCTATTGAAGTGTTTTTGGCTGGATGGGTTTATCGAAGGTCAGTTACGCGCCGATTTTGTTGTTCGGCAGGTACCGTGCTGTCTGACACGGGCAAAAGGCCCGCAATAGAAGAGGACCACCCCATTGTCTATTTCTTATTTTCACAACGCATTGTTGGTCGGTGCGAGCTTGACCTTGGCGGTCAGTGTTCAAGCCGCTTCCACGGTGCATATTTATAACTGGTCTGATTATATCGGCGAGACCACCTTGGTGGACTTTGAAGCGGCCACCCACATCAAACCGTTGTATGACGTATTCGATTCCAACGAAACGCTTGAAGGCAAGCTGCTCGCCGGGCATACCGGTTATGACGTGGTCGTTCCGTCCAACCACTTCCTGGGCAAGCAGATCAAAGCCGGGGCGTTCCAGAAACTCGACAAGGCCCAGTTGCCCAATTGGCAGAACCTCGACCCGGCGCTGCTCAAGCGTCTGCAGAAGAATGATCCGGGCAATCAGTACGCCGTGCCGTATCTATGGGGCACCAATGGTATTGGTTACAACGTCGATAAAATCAAGGCGGTACTGGGTGTCGACAAGATCGACTCCTGGGCAATGTTGTTCGAGCCCGAGAACATCAAAAAGCTTTCTAAATGCGGCGTAGCGTTTCTCGACTCTGGCGATGAAATGATTCCCGCCATGCTCAATTACATGGGCCTGAAACCCAACAGTGAAGACCCGGAAGATTACAAAAAAGCGGAAGCGAAGTTACTGGCCATCCGGCCCTACGTGACGTACTTCAACTCGTCCAAATACATCACCGACCTGGCCAACGGCGACATCTGCGTGGCCGCCGGATTTTCCGGTGATGTGTTCCAGGCAAGAGCCCGCGCGGCAGAAGCCGGCAAGGGCGTGAAGGTGGCTTACGTCATCCCCAAGGAAGGCGGCAACCTGTGGTTTGACATGCTGGCGATCCCCCGTGATGCGAGCAACGTCAAAGAGGCCCATGCCTTCATTAACTATCTGCTCAAGCCGGAGGTGATTGCTCAGGTCAGCGACACCGTCGGCTATGCCAACCCGAACTTAAAGGCTGACGCGTTGATGGATCAGAAAGTACGCACCGATGCCGCGGTTTATCCACCGCAAGAGGTCCTGGACAAGCTTTACGTCAATGCTGAGTTGCCCCCGAAGGTGCAACGTTTAATGACCCGCAGCTGGACTAAGGTCAAGTCGGGTAAATAAGAAAAATCCAGGCCCGGCTGTACTGGTCGGGCTGCAAATTTTGTTGGGAGTTTCACCAAATGGCAGTTGCCTCCGGCGCCTATAAGAAAGCCCTCGAAGGTGGTCAGCAACCTAAACAGGTTCTGGTCAAAATCGACCGGGTCACGAAGAAGTTCGACGAGACGATTGCCGTGGACGACGTGTCCCTGCAAATCAATAAAGGCGAGATTTTTGCCTTGCTCGGCGGCTCTGGTTCAGGAAAGTCCACGCTTCTGCGCATGCTCGCAGGCTTTGAGCGGCCGACCGAGGGGCGTATCTACCTTGATGGCGTGGACATCACCGATATGCCGCCCTACGAGCGGCCGATCAACATGATGTTCCAGTCCTACGCGCTGTTCCCGCATATGACCGTCGCGCAGAACATCGCCTTCGGTTTAAAGCAGGACAAGATTTCCGCTCAGGAGATCGATGCCCGCGTGGCTGAGATGCTCAAGCTGGTGCAGATGAGCCAGTACGCCAAGCGCAAGCCGCATCAGTTGTCCGGCGGTCAGCGCCAGCGTGTGGCCCTGGCGCGCTCGCTGGCGAAAAAGCCGAAGCTGTTGCTGCTCGACGAACCCATGGGTGCGCTGGACAAAAAACTGCGCTCGCAAATGCAGCTGGAATTGGTCGAGATCATCGAGCGCGTTGGCGTGACCTGCATCATGGTGACCCACGATCAGGAAGAGGCCATGACCATGGCCCAGCGCATCGCAATTATGCACCTGGGCTGGATCGCACAGATTGGCAGCCCGATTGATATTTATGAAACCCCGACCAGCCGGCTGGTCTGCGAATTCATCGGCAACGTCAACCTGTTCGAAGGCGAAGTCGTCGATGACGCCGAAGGTCACGCGCTGATCGCAAGCCCGGAACTGGAACGCAATATCTTCGTCGGCCACGGTATTAGTACGTCGGTTGAAGACAAGCACATTACCTATGCGATTCGTCCGGAAAAGCTTTTGGTTACCACGATGATGCCAAGCTGCGAGTACAACTGGTCGCGCGGCAAAGTACACGACATCGCTTACCTGGGGGGCCACTCGGTGTTTTATGTCGAGTTGCCGTGCGGCAAGATGGTCCAGTCGTTCGTTGCCAACGCTGAACGCCGTGGTGCACGTCCGACCTGGGACGATGAAGTCTACGTATGGTGGGAAGACGACAGCGGCGTGGTATTACGCTCATGAAAATGCGAAAAATAACACGCACGCTCAGCCGAATAATTCCCGGTGGCCGGCAGTTGGTCATCGGGGTCCCTTTCCTCTGGATGTTCCTGTTCTTCATGCTGCCGTTCATCATCGTGCTGAAAATCAGCTTCGCTGAGGCAGACGTTGCGATTCCGCCGTACACCGAAATTTTCAACGTTATCGAACAGAAACTGCAGCTGATTCTCAACCTCGGCAATTACGCGATGCTCGGCGATGATGAGCTGTACATCGCTGCTTACCTGGGCTCGCTGAAGATGGCGTTTTTCAGCACGCTGCTGTGCTTGCTGATCGGCTATCCCATGGCCTACGGCATCGCCACGGCGCGCAAAGAAAGCCAGACGGTCTTGCTGCTATTGATCATGATGCCAACCTGGACCGCGATCCTGATTCGCGTTTACGCGTGGATGGGCATCCTTAGCAACAACGGCCTGCTCAACAGCTTCCTGATGTGGCTGGGGGTCATCAACGAGCCCTTGCAGATACTCAATACCAACCTGGCGGTCTATATCGGCGTGGTGTATTCCTACCTGCCGTTCATGATCCTGCCGCTGTACGCCAACTTGGTGAAACATGATCAAAGCCTGCTTGAAGCCGCTTCGGACCTGGGTTCGAGCACCTTCAACAGCTTCTGGAAAATCACCGTGCCGTTGTCCAAAAACGGCATTATCGCCGGCTGCATGCTGGTCTTCATTCCGGTAGTGGGCGAGTTCGTGATCCCGGAACTGCTGGGCGGTCCCGAGACGTTGATGATTGGTAAAGTGCTGTGGCAAGAGTTCTTCAATAACCGTGACTGGCCGGTAGCGTCTGCTCTGGCGGTGGTGATGCTGGCGATCCTGATCGTGCCGATCATCCTCTTCAACCGTAGCCAGGCCAAAGAACTGGAGGCTAAAGCATGAAGCGCTTCAGATTCTCGAACATGATGCTGATATTGGGCCTGGTATTTATCTACGCCCCCATGGTCATCCTGGTTATCTACTCGTTCAACGCCTCCAAGCTGGTGACGGTCTGGGGTGGCTGGTCGATCAAGTGGTACGTTGGCCTGCTGGATAACACCCAACTGATGGGTTCTGTCATGCGTTCGCTGGAGATCGCGTGCTATACGTCGATCGCCGCCGTGGCGCTGGGGACCATGGCTGCGTTTGTGTTGACGCGTATCGCTCACTTCAAAGGCCGGACGCTGTTCGGTGGGTTGGCGACGGCCCCTCTGGTGATGCCTGAAGTGATCACCGGTCTGTCGCTGTTGCTGCTGTTCGTGGCCATGGCGCAGATGATCGGCTGGCCGCAGGAACGCGGCATCGTCACCATCTGGATCGCTCACACAACGTTCTGTGCGGCGTACGTGTCGGTGGTGGTTTCGGCTCGCTTGCGTGAGTTGGACCTGTCCATTGAAGAAGCGGCCATGGACCTGGGGGCGCGGCCGTGGAAGGTGTTTTTCCAGATCACCATCCCGATGATTGCGCCGTCACTGGCTGCGGGCGCGATGATGTCTTTCGCCCTGTCGCTGGACGATCTGGTCCTCGCCAGTTTCGTGTCGGGCCCTGGCTCGACGACCTTACCGATGGAAGTGTTCTCCGCCGTGCGCCTGGGCGTTAAACCGGAAATCAACGCCATCGCCAGCTTGATCCTGTTGGCCGTTTCGATAGCGACCTTCATGGTCTGGTTCTTCAGCCGTCGGGCTGAAGATCAGCGCAAGCGCGCTATCCAGCTCGCCATCGACGAAGCTGCTGCCGAGACCTGGTCACAACCCGATCCACGTCGGGCGCAGGTATCTGAAGTCGCGTGATTGATTGTGCCGGACGTCGTTATAAACGGCGTCTGGCACTTGGCTTTTGCCGAGAGACCGGCAGCGCCAGCGAACTCTATCTGGCTGGCACCAGCTTCAACGTCCCCCGCATATTTGCCGCTACATCCCCTTCATCGAAATGCTCCTGCACATAGCCGCCTTCGATGTAGGTCTTGGCTTGATCCGAATAATGCTCATCGAACAACACGCCACTTTGCCCAACCGGGTTGATGCCCAGGCTGTGGGCCGGGTCTGCAAAGTCGATCAAGCGTCGGGTCGAGGGGCCATAGGTCACTGGCCACGGCGCTGAACTGATACGGGCAGACTGGTTGTTCGGCACTTCATGGGTGCCCGGCGCGGGAAACGGGCCGACGTTGAACAGCCCGTCCAACGGTTTCTGCATACCCAGCGGGTGACCATGGGTCAAGGTATGCGCCTTGCCCCAGCGCCATTCATCAGGGTTAGCGCCATACAGGGATTTGAGGTGCAAGACGCTGGCGTGCCACGCGGCTTTGACCACGTCTGCCCGGTTCTTTTCGGCGGGTGAATTGCGGTTGTTCCACCACGGTGAGTCGGCATCGGCCACCAATCGCGGCAGCGCCGCGTCGATCACACGGCTCGAGAGCAAGGTGTCGAAAAAGCCATCGCCCAGTTCATCGTGCATCGCTTCCCGGATCAGGTCCGAGACGAACTGATTGAACAGCGTCGCCCCGACTGAATCCAGTGAGTAGTCGCCTTTCCAGTTGGCCAGGCGCTCGACCATTGCCCGTTCTTCGGGGTCGTCCACGGCGCTGCGCAAGACCGGAATCAGTGGCTTCAACACCCGTGGCGCGTAGTCGGTCTGGGTGCCCAGTTGCAGTTTTTTGCTGCTTTCCAGATCCCACTTCACGGCCGGGTCGCTCAGTTGCCTGTTCAGTTGTTGACCGCGGTCTGCGAGGTTGTAGTAACCGGGAATTTCCATGCCTGTCGGCGACACGGGCTGGAAGTTGGCCGAGACGATGTAGCCGCGTGCCGGGTTCTCTTCCTGCGGGTTGGCGCTGAAGGGGTAGAAGCCTGCCTTGTCTGCCTGCGCGGTGCTGCCGTCGAGGATGAAAGTGGGGTTCACGCCCTCGGGCCTGATGGGCAGTTGTGCCGCGGCCCACCAGCCGATGTCGCCTTTGGCGTTGGCCCAGACCACATTCAGCCCTGGCGATTGAATTTTTTCGGCCGCCGCGCGCATTTTGCTCAGGGTGTCGGCGCGATTAGCTTCGTAGAAGCCTTGCAGAATCGGGTTCTCGGACGCCAGAAACGACCACCACATCGCGACCGGTGCGGTGCCGGCTGTCGCACCCAACGCATCGTTGATGATCGGGCCGTGAGGCGATTGGCGCAGGTGCAGGGTGACGGCAGGCGCGTCCTTGACCAGGATTTGCTGCTCGCTTTGGATCATGTCGACCCAGGCCCCGTGATACCAGACCTGATTGGGGTTGTCCGGGTTGGTCTTCTCGGCGATCAGGTCCAGATCGTCGTTCTGGAACATGGTCAGGCTCCAGCCGAAGTCGCGGTTGTGCCCCAGCGACGCGAATGGGTTGAGCGCCTGGTGATGGCCATACAGCTCGAATCCCGGCGCCGACAATTGCGCTTCGTACCACACCGACGGCACGGCAAACCGAATATGCGGGTCGCCGGCCAGCAGCGGCTTACCGCTTTGGGTGCGGCTGCCGGAGATCGCCCAGGCGTTACTGCCTTCGAATTGCGGCAAGCCGGCCTCTTCCAGCGCGCGCAGGCTCAGGCGAGACAGGTCGTTCAAACCTTTCCAGTCGGCACTGGCGAGCGCGGGTGCCTGGCCCAGCGCGCCTTGTGGCTGCCAGGCGAGGTCAAAGACTTTCAGGTAGTCGGCCCCCAACTGGTCGCGCACATAGGTCAGCAAGGGTTCGGTGCGAAAGGCTGCGGCAAAGCTGTACGCCATGTAGCCGCCGACGCTCAGGGTGTCTTCGGCGGTAAACGGACGCTTCTTGATGCCCAGCAGGTCGAACTCGATGGGTTTGGCGTGGGTGTCCTGATATTGGTTAATACCGTCCAGATACGCTTCCAGGGCCTTCCAGGCAGGCGTTTGTTTGTCCTGTTGGGCGACGTAGGTGTCGGCATGCTCACGAATGCGCAGGCTGCGGAACAGTTTGTCGGTGTCCAGCAGCTTGGGGCCCAGCACCTCGGCCAGTTCGCCACGCGCCAGCCGCCGCAGCATCTCCATCTGAAACAGCCGGTCCTGCGCGTGGACATAACCCAGGGTGCGATACAGATCCGCCTCGTTTTCGGCGCGGATGTGCGGCACGCCGCGCTCGTCGTAACGTACGGTGACTGGCGCCTGCAGGTGGGCCAGGGTCATTTCGCCCTGACGCACGGGCTGCTTGCTGTGGATATACCAGGCGCCACCGCCCGTGATGAGGGTGATAACGAGGGTGACGGCGGTCAGGCTGCGCTTCATCTGCGTTCTCGTGAATGATTCAGGCCGGGGTTTGCAGGCTACAGAGTTGCTTTAGGCCTGTGTAGCGGCGTCGGGGGCTTGATCAGTGTCCGGAATGTCGGATCACAGCCCGACCCGCCAAGGGCAATAGCAACCGACAGCCATGGTGTGCGTGGCATTGACTGCGCGACCGGCGCTCAGGGCCTTGAGAATCGGCTCGATAAAGCTGTTGCCGGAATTGCAGGTGGCGCCTTCGCTGTAGGGACCGAAGTAGGCCAGGCGACCTTCACGGTCCCAGATCGCGACAGCGGGGCTGGCGGTGATGCGTTCCGCACCGGGCAGGCTGGCCAGCGGTTTGATCGCGTCCAGGGTGCTGGGTAATTGGCCGTGGGTTCCCGGTTTCTGCACCGAGTAGAAGTCCACGCCCTGTGCGCCGCCGTAGTGCTCGACCAGTTCGCTCAAGTGCTGCTGATTGCCGACGTTGCACGGGCAGGCCGGGTCCCAGAAATGCACCAGGCGAATTCGCCCCGGTCCCGCCAGTTCGGCAGGCAGACTCAGTACGTCACCGGCGAACAGCGCCGTCTGGTCGCTGAACGGGCGGATGTAGCGGCCCTGGAACCAATCGTATGCCGCCCACAGCCCGGCCGCGCACATGAGGGCAAGCAGGCACGCGAGGAGGGTAGGGCGATGACGTGAGTTCATGCGGGACAGTTCGGTTTAGGGAGGCGTAGCTTGCCATGCCTGACGAGACAGATGAATATCGCAGCCAAATCATTGTCATGTTCGGATGAAAATGACCTCCGTTTTTGCCTGGATACCCCATGACTGCCACGTTTGCCCCTGATTCTTTACGATCCAGCCTGCAACCTTTGCTCGCCGCGCAGCCGATGTCCAGCCAAGGGCTGGCGTATCAGCGCTTCTATGGCCTGACGTTTGTCGGACGCGCGACTCCGGTGCGCAGTTGGCTGGGACGCTTTGACATCGGTGGTTACCAAGTAGTCAGCCAGGTCTGGCTGCCCGAACAGCCTGTCGCGACCTTATTTTTGATCCACGGTTTCTACGACCATATGGGTTTGTATCGGCATGTCATCGAGTGGGCGCTGGATCAGCATTTTGCGGTGATTGCCTGCGATCTGCCGGGGCATGGCTTGTCCAGCGGCGCTCGCGCGAGCATCCATGACTTCGCCGAGTACCAGGAGGTGCTGCACGCGTTGTTTGCCGAAGCGATGAGGCTAAAGTTGCCGCAACCCTGGCATCTGTGCGGGCAAAGTACGGGCGGGGCGATAGTGATCGACCATCTGCTCAACCACGGCATCGACAGCCCTGCGCAAGGGCAGGCGATCTTGCTGGCGCCGTTGATCCGACCACGGGCCTGGGGTTGGTCGAAACTCAGTTATTACCTGCTCAACCCCTTCGTCAAAGGTATTGCCCGGCGTTTCAGCGAAAACTCCAACGACCCTGCGTTCCTGCCGTTTCTATTGGCGGATCCCCTGCAACCGCAACGCCTGCCGACCGCCTGGGTAGGCGCCTTGGCCAAGTGGATCAAACGTATCGAGGCCGCGCCACGCAGTACCCGCAGCCCGTTGATCGTTCAGGGTGACGCGGACATGACCGTCGACTGGGGTCACAACCTCGAGGTGCTCAAGGATAAATTCGCCCAGCCACAGATATTGATGCTGAGCGGGGCACGGCATCACCTGGCTAATGAACTGCCTGCGTTGCGTCAGCGTTATTTTGCATTTTTGAGTGAGCGAATGGGTCAGGCGCGTTTTTCGCCCAACGCTTAACTCCCCGGCTGCCCTGCGGGTGCCAGGCTCGATGTACTTTGCCCAACCGCCAGCCCGGCGCGAATCGCTGCCAGCGCGGCTTTGTAATACGCTTTGCCTGCGGGGGATTCGGCGAAGGTGGTGAACTCTTCCAGTTCCGGGTCTGAAAGGTCGCGGTAGACGTAGAGCAGGGTGTTGTTCATGTCGTTGCCGATCTGCGCCATCAAGCGTTCGCGCTGACCATCCAGCATGCCTTGGGCCTGGCCACCGCCCAGCAGGCCGGGGATCATCTGGCTCAGGCTGTCGGCCGCAACGCCGGCGATGGCAAGGCTGACCTCGGCTCCCGCCTCACGGGCGGGCAGGTCCTGGGCCAGATGGCCGATCAGTAATTGACGGGTTGCGCTGGCTTCAATGTGTGGCAGGCCTTGAGCGTTTTTCGCCAGTTGATCGGGGCGGGTCGCGGTCAGTTCGGCGGTGACGATCTTGCGGCCCAGGGGCGACTGGAAAAACTGCAGCGCTGGCGCCGGGTCTTTCAGGGCTTGTCGCAAGTGTTGCTCGGCGCGCTGATCCATGGCCTGCGGAGCGAAGCGCTGATTGCTGTTGTTGACCAATGCGTCATAGACCGCTGGCGGCAAGCTGTTGCGATAGCGTTGTTGAGCCGCGCTCAAGGCAGCATTGAAATGCGCGCGTTGTTCTGGCCAACCGGCGACCGTGTACAACTGGTCGTGGCCGTCTGCCCACGCGGGCATCGTGCAGAACATCAACAGCAAAACAAACAAACGGCGCATAAGGACTCCTGTCAGCAGGCCGCTATTCTCAGTGCGGTGGCGGGGACTTGTCGAGTTAACACTTCGTTCGCTCGGCGGTGCTGTCGGTTTTCAAGACGTATGGATACTATGCGCGACATGCAAATACCCTCTGATCACCCGCTACTGCTACGAATCGTCGATGATCTGGCCGCTCACGGTTGGTCACAGCAGAATATTTTCTTGCCGGAAACGCTGACCCTCGAGTTGGCCGCCGAGTGCCGCGAGCGTGCGGCTGAGGGCGAACTGTCGCCAGCGGCGGTGGGACGCGGCTCGACTCAGGAAGTGCGAGAGGGGGTTCGCGGTGACCATATCCAGTGGCTGGAAGCCAGTGAGTCCGCAGCCTGTGACCGTTATCTGGGCTTGATGGAGAGCCTGCGCCAGGCGCTCAATCGCGGATTATTTCTCGGACTGGAAGACTATGAGAGCCATTTTTCGCTCTACCCACCGGGCGCGTTCTACCTCAAGCATGTCGACCGCTTCCGCGACGATGACCGGCGCACGGTCTCTGCGGTGCTTTACCTGAATCAAGGCTGGTTGCCCGAGCACGGTGGCCAGTTGCGCATGTTTCTAAAAGAGGGCGTCGACCATGACGTGCAGCCCAAGGGCGGCTGTCTGGTGGTGTTCCTCTCTGGCGAAATTCCCCATGAGGTGCTGCCGTCGACCCGCGAACGCCTTTCCCTGACGGGCTGGTTTCGGCGACGCGGGGATGATCCGTTCTGACCCGGTTACGGTTTGGACGGCTTGCTCGCATCAATACCGAACCATTTTTCAGACAGCGCGCTCAACCGGCCATCGGCTTTGATTCGCTGCAATGCCCCGTCCAGCACGCCCTGGAATGCTGGATTACCCTTCTGAAACGGGATTGCCAGGACCAAGGGCGGTCCGACGTCATTGCCGGGCTTGACGGGCAGATGGCTGTCACGAATCGCAGAAGGTACTAGCAGGCGATCACTGATCGCGGCGTCGATCTGGTCGTTGGCCAGCGCCTTCAACGGCTGCTGTGCATCCGGGTAGCTGCGCAGGTCGATGCCTTCACGGGTACGCGCCTCTTCGGCGAACTGGCTGCTCTGGGCGACGCCCAGCGAGAGACCTTTAAGGGCGTCCAGAGTGCTCAACGGGCGCTTTTCCTCACTGCGCACAATCAGTTGCGCGTTGGAATAGCTATAGGGCTCGCTGAAATCGACGCGCGCCTTGAGTTCCGGGGTGACCGCAATGTGATTCAGGGCGATGTCGTATTTGTCGCCTTCGACACCTGGCAGCAGGTCGGCCGCGTCGGTAGTGACAAACGAAGCGCGTACGTCCAGCTCATCGGCCAACAGCTGGCCGAGTTCGACTTCGAAGCCCGTCAGTTTGCCGTCCTGCATGAAGCTGAAAGGCGCAAAGTTTGCCTCCATGGCTATGCGTAATTCGCCACGATCATTCACTTCGTCGATCAAGTCGGCATGAGCCAAGGGGCTCAAAAAGACAGATAGAAATAACAGGCTTGGCACAAAATGCATGAACGCTCCTAAGGTAAAAGAAATCACAACCGCTATGCTTTATGGTGTTTAGCTTAGTCGGCCGCAGCTTTGGACACTTAAATGAACCGAAGTTGTTGTTGTAGGTCCGATTTTGTGTAAAAAATTACCTGGAGAAACCATGAAGACCTTATTTTCAAGAACGACTATCGCCGGGTTGTTATTGGGAGGCTCTTTGTTAGGCGCTTCTTTAGTAGCTAACGCTGCCGATGTTCCGCGTACCGCCTCACCTGCGGGGGCCGAGGTGTACATTATTTCACCCAAAGATGGAGCCACTGTCGGCAAGACCTTCAAGGTCCAGTTCGGCCTTAAAGGCATGGGCGTTGCGCCTGCGGGTGTCGATATTCCAGACACCGGCCACCATCACCTGCTGATTGATGTGAAAGATCAGCCCGCGATGGATGCACCCCTGCCAGTGACCGACAACATCAAGCACTTCGGCAAAGGTCAGACCGAAACCGAACTGACCTTGACGCCAGGCAAGCACACCCTGCAATTGCTGGTGGGCGACAAGAGCCACATCCCGCTGAACCCGCCGGTCGAGTCGAAGAAAATCACGGTAAACGTCAAGTAACCTGAACTCGACGCGATAAAAAAGGAGACCCGAAGGTCTCCTTTTTGACATCTGAAAAACCTAGAACAGCACGCGGCTACGGATAGTGCCGTTGATGGTCTGCAGCTTTTCTTGCGCCAGATCGGAGTATTCGGCGTCGACATCGATCACCACGTAACCAACTCTCTCGTTGGTTTGCAGGAACTGACCGGAGATGTTGATACCGTTTTCGGCGAAGACCTTGTTGATCTCGCTCATCACGCCCGGGATGTTCTGGTGGATGTGCAGCAGACGGTGCTTGCCAGGGTGAGCCGGCAACGCCACTTCCGGGAAGTTGACCGAGGACACCGACGTACCATTGTCGCTGTACTTGACCAGCTTCTCAGCCACTTCCAGACCAATGTTGGCCTGAGCTTCGGCTGTCGAACCACCGATGTGCGGGGTCAGGATCACGTTGTCCAGGCCACGCAGTGGGCTTTCGAACTCTTCGTTGTTCGAGCGAGGCTCGACCGGGAAGACGTCGATGGCCGCGCCGATCAAGTGTTTATCCTTGATGGCGTCTGCCAGGGCATCCAGTTCGACCACGGTGCCGCGAGCGGCGTTGATCAGGATGCTGCCCTTTTTCATCGAGCGGATTTCTTTTTCGCCGATCATCCACTGGGTCGCAGCGGTTTCCGGAACGTGCAGGGTGACGATGTCTGCCAGACCCAACAGTTCGTTCAGGCTGGAGACCTGCGTCGAGTTGCCCAGCGGCAGTTTGGTCAGGGTGTCGTAGAAAAACACCTGCATGCCCAGGCCTTCAGCCAGCACCGAAAGCTGAGTGCCGATCGAGCCGTAGCCGACGATGCCCAGTTTCTTGCCGCGAATTTCGAAGGAGTTGGCCGCGCTTTTGATCCAGCCACCACGGTGGCAGGAAGCGTTTTTCTCTGGGATGCCGCGCAGCAACAGGATCGCTTCAGCCAGTACCAGCTCCGCCACCGAACGGGTGTTGGAGTAGGGGGCGTTGAAAACAGCGATGCCGCGTTCGCGGGCAGCATTGAGATCGACCTGATTGGTACCGATGCAGAAACAGCCGACCGCGACCAGTTTCTTGGCGCAATCGAATACTTCTTCAGTCAGTTGGGTGCGGGAACGGATGCCAATGAAGTGTGCATCGGCGATCTTTTCCTTCAGCTCGGCTTCCGGCAGAGAGCCGGTGAGGTACTCAATAGTTGTGTACCCGGCCGCCTTGAGGACGTCCACGGCGGATTGGTGGACGCCTTCGAGAAGAAGGAACTTGATCTTGCTCTTATCGAGAGAAGTCTTGCTCATCTGCGTAAACCTGTGTCCCGGAGAAAATGGCAGGGGTCGCAGATCGGCCATAGGCACGATTAGCGGGGGGCGTATGCTAGCATATGCACCCCGCGAAACACCCATTCCTGGACGTGAAGCGTTCTCAGGATGACCATGAATTGTTCGAGAGTTCCTTCGATGACCCATCCTGCTTTGATAGATGAGCTGAAGACCCTGGTTGAGCCTGGCAAGGTGCTGACCGATGCCGACTCCCTCAACGTTTACGGCAAGGATTGGACCAAGCATTTTGCGCCCGCGCCATTGGCCATTGTGTTTCCCAAAAGCACCGAACAGGTACAGGCCATTGTCCGTTGGGCCAATGAGCGTCGGGTTGCGCTGGTACCGTCCGGGGGACGGACCGGGCTCTCCGCTGCGGCCGTTGCTGCCAATGGCGAAGTGGTCGTTGCGTTCGACTACATGAACCAGGTGTTGGAATTCAATACCACGGACCGCACCGTGGCCTGTCAGCCGGGTGTTATCACCGCACAGCTGCAGACCTTGGCTGAAGAGAACGGCCTGTATTACCCGGTCGACTTCGCTTCCGCCGGCTCCAGCCAGATTGGCGGCAATATCGGCACCAATGCCGGCGGGATCAAGGTCATTCGCTACGGTATGACCCGCAATTGGGTGGCGGGCCTCAAAGTCGTTACCGGCAAAGGCGACCTGCTCGAACTCAATAAAGATTTGATCAAAAACGCCACCGGCTATGACTTGCGTCAGCTGTTCATCGGCGCCGAGGGTACGCTTGGCTTCGTTGTCGAAGCCACCATGCGCCTTGATCGTGCGCCGAAAAACCTGACCGCCATGGTCCTGGGTACCAGTGATTTCGACGCGATCATGCCGGTACTGCATGCGTTCCAGAACAAGCTCGACCTGACCGCTTTCGAATTTTTCTCCGACAAAGCGCTGGCCAAGGTGCTGGCGCGCGGCGATGTTCCGGCACCTTTCGAGTCCGATTGCCCGTTCTACGCGTTGCTGGAATTCGAGGCGATCTCCGAAGACGTGGCCAACGATGCACTGGCAACCTTCGAGCATTGCGTTGAACAGGGCTGGGTACTTGACGGCGTAATGAGCCAGAGCGACCAGCAGTTGCAGAACCTGTGGAAGTTGCGCGAGTACATTTCCGAGACCATCTCACACTGGACTCCGTACAAAAACGACATCTCGGTGACGGTGTCGAAAGTGCCAGCGTTCCTCAAGGAAATCGACGCTATCGTCGGCGAACACTATCCTGATTTCGAAATCGTCTGGTTCGGCCACATTGGCGACGGCAACCTGCACTTGAACATCCTCAAGCCGGACAACCTGAGCAAGGATGAGTTTTTCGCCAAGTGCGCGACAGTCAACAAGTGGGTGTTCGAGACCGTGCAGAAGTACAACGGCTCGATCTCTGCCGAGCATGGCGTGGGCATGACCAAGCGTGACTACCTGACGTACAGTCGTTCGCCGGTAGAGATCGAGTACATGAAAGCGGTTAAAGCGGTGTTCGACCCGAACGGGATCATGAACCCTGGCAAAATTTTCGCTGTTTGATCCGTTGGCCTGAACGGGCCGTATCGTATAGAGAGACCCAGGAGTCGCCCATGAGCTATCAGCACCAGTATGTAGACGGTACGCGGATCCACTTCCCGGTGGGTAAAGTCGTCTGTATCGGCCGTAACTATGCCGAACACGCCAAGGAATTGGATAACCCGGTGCCGACCGAACCGCTGTTGTTTATCAAGCCCGGCAGTTGCGTGGTGGCTTTGGACGGTGGTTTCACTATTCCGGCCGACCGTGGCTCGGTGCACTACGAAGCCGAAATCGTGGTGTTGATCGGCAAACCGTTGACGCGTAACCCGTCGCGTGAAGAAGTGCTGGATGCGATCACCGGTTTTGCGCCTGGCCTCGACCTGACCTTGCGTGACGTTCAGTCCAGGCTCAAGGAAAAGGGCCTGCCTTGGGAGATCGCCAAGTCGTTTGACGGTGCTGCGGTATTGGCGCCCTTCGTCTCGGCTGACGCCTATGAAGACCTGACCGATATCGGCATTCGCCTGACCATCAACGGTGAAGTGCGCCAGGACGGCAACAGCAGCGCGATGCTCAACCCTATCGTGCCGATGATTCAGTACATGGCGTCGAACTTCTCCTTGCAGGCCGGTGACGTGATCATGACCGGAACCCCTGCGGGTGTCGGTCCGCTCAATGTGGGCGATGAAATCGTGCTGGAGCTGACCGGCAAGAGCCGTTTCGAAAGCAGCGTGCGCTAAACCATTCGCAGCGGGACGCGTCCCGCTGCAAATGTAGTCTCAGCGTTTAAGTGTCTTCACGCCTTCAGCCGTACCCAAGAACAGCAAATCAGCCGGACGCGCAGCGAACAACCCGTTGGTGACCACACCGACGATGGCGTTGATTTGGGTTTCCAGCTCCACCGGGTTGGTGATGTTCAGGTTGAACACGTCGAGGATGATATTGCCGTTGTCGGTCACCACGCCTTCGCGATACACCGGATCGCCGCCCAGTTTCACTAGCTGACGGGCCACATGGCTGCGGGCCATAGGGATCACTTCGACGGGCAGCGGGAAAGCACCCAGCACGGACACCAGCTTGCTGCCATCGGCGATGCAGATGAAGGTCTGGGCCACGGCCGCAACGATTTTTTCCCGGGTCAACGCAGCGCCGCCGCCTTTGATCAGGTGCAGGTGCTCATCGGCTTCGTCAGCACCGTCGATGTAAAACTCCAGGTCACTGACGGTATTCAGTTCATACACCGGAATGCCGTGGCCCTTGAGGCGCGCTGCAGTGGCTTCGGAACTGGCGACAGCACCGTCGAACGCACCCTTGTGTTTGGCCAGCGCATCAATGAAACAGTTGGCCGTGGAGCCGGTACCCACACCCACAACGCTCTTGTCGTTGAGTTTTGGAAGGATGAAGTCGACAGCGGCTTGGGCCACGGCCTGTTTGAGTTGATCCTGGGTCATGCGTGCTCCACGGTGCCAAAGGTGTGCAAAAGGACGCGCATTATAGCGGCATGGCAGGCGTAAAACCCTGTCATTCGTGTGGGCGTGTATCTGAGTGCTGGGTTAAACTTCGCGACCTCGTCCCCATTCGCCAGTGATGCTTTCCCGATGCTTGAACAGTACGTCAAGAAAATCCTCACCTCGCGCGTCTATGACGTGGCCGTTGAAACCCCATTGCAGCAGGCTCGCCAGCTGTCCGAGCGCCTTGGCAATCAGGTATTGCTCAAGCGCGAAGACTTGCAGCCGGTGTTCTCGTTCAAGATTCGCGGCGCGTACAACAAGCTGACGCAACTGAGCGAAGCCGAACGGGCCAAGGGCGTGGTCACCGCGTCGGCCGGCAATCACGCGCAGGGGTTGGCGTTGGCGGCCAAGGTATTGGGGGTCAAAGCCACCATCGTCATGCCCAAAACCACCCCCGAGATCAAGGTCGAAGGCGTGCGTTCGCGCGGCGGCAAGGTGGTATTGCACGGCGACTCGTTCCCCGAGGCGCTGGCGTTCTCCCTGAAACTGGTCGAAGAAAAAGGCTACGTCTACGTCCACCCGTATGACGACCCGGACACCATTGCCGGGCAAGGCACCGTGGCGATGGAGATCCTGCGTCAGCATCCGGGTCGTCTGGACGCGATTTTTGTCCCGGTGGGCGGTGGCGGTTTGATCGCGGGCATCGCGGCATATGTGAAATACCTGCGCCCGGAGATCAAGGTGATCGGCGTCGAGCCTGACGATTCCAACTGCCTGCAAGCGGCCATGGCCGCAGGCGAGCGCGTGGTGCTGAGTCAGGTCGGTCTGTTTGCCGATGGTGTGGCGGTGGCGCAGATTGGCAAGCACACCTTTGATATCTGCAAGGATTACGTCGACGAAGTGATCACCGTCAGCACCGACGAAATCTGCGCGGCGATCAAGGACATCTACGACGACACCCGCTCGATCACTGAGCCTGCCGGTGCATTGGGCGTGGCCGGGATCAAGAAGTACGTCGAGCGTTACGGCGTCAGTGGTCAGACCCTGGTGGCCATCGACTCCGGGGCCAACGTCAACTTCGACCGTCTGCGCCACGTTGCCGAACGCGCCGAGCTGGGCGAAGGCCGCGAAGCGATCATCGCGGTGACCATTCCCGAGAAGCCGGGCAGCTTCAAAGCCTTCTGCAAAGCCATCGGTAAACGCCAGATCACCGAATTCAACTACCGCTATCACACCGATCGCGAAGCGCACATCTTCGTCGGCGTGCAGACCCACCCGGAAAACGACCCGCGCGCCGCGCTGCTCAGCAGCCTGACCGAACAGGGCTTCCCGGTGCTGGACCTGACCCACAACGAACTGGCGAAGCTGCATATTCGGCACATGGTCGGTGGCCATGCGCCAAGGGTCAGCGATGAAGTGGTGTTCCGCTTCGAATTCCCCGAGCGTCCCGGCGCACTGTTCAACTTCCTGAACAAGCTCGGCGGCCAGTGGAATATCTCGATGTTCCACTACCGCAACCACGGCGCTGCAGATGGCCGCGTTATGGCGGGGCTGGTGGTGCCGGAAGAGGAGCGTCACCTGATCCCTGCGGCACTGGCCGAGATCGGTTATCCATACTGGGATGAAACGGATAACCCGGCGTACAAGCTCTTCCTGGGATAAAACGCTGGGATGAGGGGCGCGCTGCTACGCTGACGACAATGATCTGACAGGGATTTAAAGAATATGGAAACTTTCACCGCCCTAAAAATCGTGCACAGCGTGGCAACGGTGCTGTTTGTACTCAGTGCCCTGGGACTTGCGGGCTGGGTCATTCGCGGCCGTTTTGCGGGCGACGCACTGGTCCAGAACCGTACGTTGCAACTGCCTTGGGTGCTCGTTTGGGCCTTGATGGGCCTATGCCTGCTGACCTTGCCCGTCAGCGGCTGGTGGCTGGTGCATTACGGCGGCTGGCCGCTCAGTCAGACTTGGCTGTTGACCGCAGAAGTGCTGTATCTGTTCGGCAGCCTGAGCTGGTTGTGGCTGCTGGTGAGACTGAACCGCCTGCGCGTACCGGGCGCAACAGGTAACCCGAAACTCACCGTGGCGCTCGCCGTGTTCAGCGGTCTGTGTTTTATCGCGATTGCCGGGTTGATGGGCGCCAAGCCGGTCTGACCGATGACCCGTTAAGGTCCTTCGGACCTTATTCGCAGGCCTGACCGCGAAGGGTCGCAATGAGGGTCACTTACGCAGCGTAATCACCGGCCAGCCGCGACGTTTGGCTTCGGCGCGCAGTTGTGAGTCGGGGTCGACCGCTACCGGGTTGGCGACTTGCTCCAGCAGTGGCAGATCGTTCATCGAGTCGCTGTAGAAATAGCTGTCGTCCAGGTTCAAGCCGGTTTCCTCAAGCCAGAGGTTCAGGCGCGTCACTTTGCCTTCACGAAAGCAGGGTATATGGATGGTGCGGCCGCTGTAGCGCCCGTCGATGATTTCGCATTCGGTGGCAAGCAGGGTATCCACACCGAGGCGCGTCACTATCGGTGCCGTAACAAATCGGTTGGTGGCGGTGATGATCACCAGTTTGTCGCCTGCTTCACGGTGTTTGGCCAGCAACGCTTCGGCTTTGGGCAGAATGATCGGCTCAATGCAGTCGCGCATGAACTCGCGGTGCCATTGATCCAGCTGAGCCATCTCGGTACGGCCGAGGATTTCCAGGCTGAAGTTCAGGTAATCGTTCAGGTTCAGGGTGCCCGCCAGGTAATCCTGGTAAAACGCGTCGTTGCGCGCCTTGTAGGCGATGGCGTCAAGAATGCCGCGTTCGCATAGGTAATCGCCCCAAGCGTGGTCGCTGTCGCCACCCAGAAGTGTGTTATCAAGGTCGAATAAAGCCAGGCGCATGGAGTTACTCACTGAAATAGCTGAAAAAAGGCCACCAGAATACGGCGTTTTCACAAGAGTGCACATAAGCTGCGCAGCCTCGTTGCTGCTTTCATAATCTTTGTGGAACAATGCGGCAACATGCGTTTACGAGGTTGTTGCCGTGATCGACCCCGATGGTTTTCGCCCTAATGTCGGGATTATTCTGACAAATGATGCTGGTCAGGTCTTATGGGCTCGGCGAATCAACCAAGATGCCTGGCAGTTTCCTCAAGGTGGAATCAACCCTCAGGAGACGCCGGAAGACGCTTTGTACCGCGAATTGAATGAAGAAGTCGGGCTGGAACGGCATGATGTGCAAATTCTCGCCTGCACCCGGGGCTGGTTGCGTTATCGTTTGCCGCAACGTTTGGTCCGTACCCACAGTCAACCGCTGTGCATCGGCCAGAAACAGAAGTGGTTTCTCCTGCGCCTGATCTCCAACGAGCAGCGGGTGCGGATGGATTTGACCGGTAAACCGGAATTTGATGGCTGGCGTTGGGTCAGTTATTGGTATCCGTTGGGCCAGGTGGTGACATTCAAGCGCGAGGTGTATCGACGCGCCCTTAAAGAGCTTGCCCCGCGCCTGCTAGCGCGCGACTGACGACGGAGTTCGACCCCGAGCCATGCTCAATACGCTGCGCAAGATCGTCCAGGAAGTTAACTCCGCCAAGGATCTCAAGGCGGCGTTGGGGATTATTGTGTTACGCGTCAAAGAGGCCATGGGCAGCCAAGTCTGCTCGGTCTATTTGCTCGACCCTGAATCCAACCGCTTCGTGTTGATGGCCACCGAGGGCCTGAACAAGCGCTCTATCGGCAAGGTCAGCATGGCGCCCAACGAAGGCCTGGTTGGCCTCGTGGGCACCCGCGAAGAACCGCTGAACCTCGAAAACGCTGCTGATCACCCGCGTTATCGCTACTTTGCCGAGACGGGCGAAGAGCGCTACGCGTCCTTCCTGGGTGCGCCGATCATCCACCACCGTCGTGTGGTCGGCGTATTGGTCATCCAGCAAAAGGAGCGGCGTCAGTTCGACGAGGGCGAAGAAGCCTTCCTCGTGACCATGAGCGCCCAGTTGGCGGGTGTTATCGCCCACGCTGAGGCCACCGGCTCGATCCGTGGGCTGGGCCGTCAGGGCAAAGGCATTCAGGAAGCCCGATTCGTCGGTGTGCCGGGTTCGCCGGGCGCAGCAGTGGGTACGGCTTTCGTCATGTTGCCGCCGGCTGATCTTGAAGTCGTGCCGGACAAAACCGTCAGCGACATCAAAGCCGAACTGGCCTTGTTCCAGAATGCCCTGGAAGGCGTGCGCGGCGACATGCGCTCGCTGTCGGCCAAGCTTGCCACCCAGTTGCGCCCCGAAGAGCGCGCACTGTTCGACGTTTACCTGATGATGCTCGACGACGCTTCGCTGGGCAGCGAAGTGACCGACGTGATCAAGACCGGGCAGTGGGCACAAGGCGCGTTGCGCCAAGTGGTCAGCGAGCACGTCAAACGTTTCGAATTGATGGACGACGCTTACCTGCGTGAGCGGGCGTCCGACGTCAAAGACCTGGGCCGCCGCCTGTTGGCCTATCTCCAGGAGGCGCGCCAGCAGACGCTGGTCTACCCCGATAACACTATTCTGGTCAGCGAAGAGCTGTCACCGGCCATGCTCGGCGAAGTGCCGGAAGGCAAGCTGGTCGGCTTGATCTCGGTACTCGGTTCCGGCAACTCCCACGTCGCGATTCTGGCTCGGGCCATGGGTATCCCCACGGTCATGGGCGTGGTTGATCTGCCGTACTCCAAGGTCGATGGCATTCAGTTGATCGTCGACGGCTACCACGGCGAAGTCTTCACCAACCCCAGCGAGATCATGCGCAAGCAGTACGCCGAGGTGGTTGAAGAAGAACGGCAACTGTCCCAGGGCCTCGATGCCCTGCGTGAGCTGCCGTGTGTGACCCTGGACGGGCATCGCATGCCATTGTGGGTCAACACCGGCCTGCTGGCCGATGTCGCCCGTGCTCAGCAGCGTGGCGCCGAAGGGGTGGGCCTGTACCGCACCGAAGTGCCGTTCATGATCAATCAGCGCTTCCCGAGCGAAAAAGAACAGCTGGCGATTTATCGCGAACAACTGGCGGCCTTTCATCCGCTGCCAGTCACCATGCGCAGCCTGGACATTGGTGGCGACAAATCGCTCTCGTACTTCCCGATCAAGGAAGACAACCCGTTCCTCGGCTGGCGCGGGATTCGCGTTACCCTCGATCACCCGGAAATCTTCCTGGTGCAGACCCGGGCGATGCTCAAGGCCAGCGAAGGCTTGAACAACCTGAAGATCCTGCTGCCCATGATTTCGGGCACCCATGAGCTGGAAGAGGCGCTGCACCTGATCCACCGCGCCTGGGGTGAAGTGCGCGACGAAGGCACCGACGTGCCGATGCCGCCGATTGGCGTGATGATCGAAATCCCGGCAGCGGTTTACCAGACGCGCGAACTGGCGCGTCAGGTGGACTTCCTGTCAGTGGGCTCCAACGACTTGACTCAATATTTGTTGGCGGTCGACCGCAACAACCCGCGTGTAGCCGACCTGTATGACTACCTGCACCCGGCCGTGCTGCAAGCCCTGCAAAATGTAGTGCGCGATGCCCACGCCGAAGGCAAGCCGGTCAGCATCTGCGGTGAAATGGCTGGCGACCCGGCGGCGGCCGTGCTGTTGATGGCGATGGGCTTCGACAGCCTGTCGATGAACGCCACCAACCTGCCGAAAGTGAAGTGGATGTTGCGTCAGATCAACCTGAGCAAAGCCAAGGAACTGCTGGCGCAGTTGATGACCATCGACAACCCGCAAGTGATCCACAGCTCCCTGCAACTGGCCCTGAAAAACCTGGGCCTGTCGCGGATGATCAACCCGGCATCGGTGAAAGGGCATTGACCTTTAGCGCCTGACACTCAGCCATCGCGGGCAAGCACAGGGTGTCCCCACGCTCTTACAAGGTGCTGCGGCTTACTGTAGATACCGTCCGCCAGTTTAGGGTCAAACCCAAACCTGCCGGAAGCCCGTGCCGGGCTTATTCGCAGACAAGTCAGCTCCTACCTATCAAAAGCATTGTGCCCACACGGTCTCAGCTTCTGGCCGCTATGCCGTAGGAGCAGACTTGTCTGCGAAAGGCCGGGGTCTTCGGTCGGACCCCGGCCCGATTCGCAGCCTTCGGCAGCGCCTGCAAGGGAGTGACGCCAACGCCCTAAACCCGCAACTCAACCTCACCCAAGTGCCCGCCATAGGGCCCGAAACTGTGTTCGACGAAGTGGCGGCTGCCGTCGGCGTTGACGATCAGCGCGCTGCTGGCGCGGGTGCCGTAGCTGGGGCTGGCGATGAATACGCTCGACAGTAAGCTCTCGGTGGCCAGGCCCACGCCGGTATCGGGCAATTCAGCGAACGGCGCTGTCGCCGGATCTCGCAGCAAGGTCAGAAGCCCCGACGGCTGCGGGTCATCCAGCTGCGCGACCAGGGCTGCCTTGGCCTTCAGCAGTTTCGGCCACGGCGTATCCAGGCTTGCGTTCGACACGCCATAGACGCCTTCTTCCAGGCGTTGCGGGTGCGGATTCACGGCGCTCAGGTAATACAGCGCTTCGGCATTCCCGAGCAACAGATTGAAGCCCGCGTACTCATCGGAGCGGCCCACCACTTCGGCCAGATAGTCCTCCATCGATTGCTCGCCACACAGAAATTGCGCCACCAGCTCGCCTCGAGAGCGACGCCCCAGCGGCTGATTCGGGTTGCGGATATTGGTCAAGGCGGCAAAGCGCCCATCAGCGCCGATACCCAGCCAGGTTCCACCCGCCTCAAGGTCACGTCCGGCATATACGTCGGGTGCCTCTGGCCACTGGGCCAGCGGCACGGTCGGGCGCGCATAAAACTCATCGCGATTGGCGGCGACGACCAATGGCTGGCGATGAGCAGGGCGCCAGGCGAAGACAATCAGGCACATGCGGGACTCCTTTTTTCTTCACTCTACCTTACGGATCAAGCGTACATCACATCGCTCACCGCTAGAGCTGAGTGCCGTGCTTCCGTTACCATGCCTGACTGATTTGAGGGACACCCATGGAATTCCTGCTCTATTTGCTATTGGGCGCCGGCGCCGGCGTGCTGGCGGGGCTGTTTGGTGTGGGTGGCGGGATCATCATCGTTCCGGTGTTGGTCTACAGTTTCACCCTGCAAGGCTTCGATCCGTCGATATTGACCCACCTGGCAGTTGGCACATCGCTGGCAACCATCATTTTTACCTCGATCAACGCGGTGCGCGAGCATCACCGTCTCGGCGCGGTGCGCTGGGCAATTTTTATCTGGATGACCGTGGGTATCCTCGTGGGGGCCGGGTTTGGCGCGCTGACGGCAAAAGCCATCGCCGGCCCGCACCTGCAAAAGATCATTGGCGTGTTCGCCGTGTTGGTGGCCTTGCAGTTATTTGCCGAGTTCAAGCCCAAGGCCGGTCGCGGCGTGCCGGGCAAGGTGGGTCTGACACTCGCGGGCACTGTTCTCGGCTGGGCCTCGGCCATCTTTGGCATCGGTGGCGGCTCGCTGACCGTGCCGTTTCTGGTCTGGCGCAGCGTGCCGATGCGGCAGGCAGTCGCAACCTCGTCGGCCTGTGGCTTCCCGATTGCGGTGGCCAGCGCCTTGAGCTTCATGATCCTGGGCTGGCATGACCCGCGGTTGCCTGCGCACAGCCTGGGGTTCATCTACTTGCCGGCGCTGCTGGGTATCGCCTTGACCAGTATGATTTTTGCGCGCTTCGGCGCCCGACTGGCGCATACACTGTCGCCACGCTTGTTGAAACGAATGTTCGCCGCGCTGCTGCTGTGCGTGGGTATAAGCTTTCTGGTTCAGTAGCTCTAGTGACTAGAGCGTTTTATTTGAGGAGTCGCAATGCTGCCTTACCCGCAGATTGATCCGGTTGCATTGGCCATTGGCCCGCTGAAAATCCATTGGTACGGCTTGATGTACCTGGTTGGTATTGGCGGTGCATGGTTACTCGCTTCACGCCGTCTGAACCGTTTCGACCCGACCTGGACCAAGGAAAAGCTCTCCGATCTGATCTTTTGGCTCGCCATGGGCGTGATTGTCGGCGGCCGACTGGGTTACGTGCTGTTCTACGATTTGAGCGCGTATATCGCCAATCCACTGTTGATTTTCGAAGTCTGGAAAGGCGGTATGGCATTCCACGGCGGGTTTATCGGCGTGATGCTGGCGGCCTGGTGGTTCGGCAAACGCAACGGCAAGTCGTTCTTCGAGTTGATGGATTTTGTCGCGCCGATGGTGCCGATTGGTTTGGGGGCCGGGCGCATTGGCAACTTCATCAACGCCGAGTTATGGGGCAAACCGACCGATGTGCCGTGGGCGATGGTCTTCCCGCCGTTCAGCGATCCGGCGCAGTTGGCGCGTCATCCGTCGCAGCTGTATCAGTTCGCTCTGGAAGGCGTGGCGCTGTTCCTGATTCTCTGGCTGTTCTCGCGTAAACCGCGCCCAACGATGGCCGTTTCGGGGATGTTCGCCCTGTTTTACGGGATTTTCCGTTTTGTCGTCGAGTTCGTTCGCGTGCCGGATGTGCAACTGGGCTATCTGGCCTGGGGCTGGGTCACCATGGGGCAGATCCTTAGCCTGCCGATGATCATCGGTGGTCTGTTGTTGATCTGGCTGGCTTATCACCGCGCTCCCTCGGCCAAAAACGCTGCGGTTTAACACTAAACGCCGGGGATACTGCCCGGCGAGTTCACCGATACAGGTAATTTATGAAGCAATATCTGGATTTAGTCGCCCATGTGATCAAGAACGGGACCTTGCAGGCCAACCGTACCGGAGTGAAGACCATCAGCTTCCCCGGCGCGATGTTGCGTTATGACCTGAAGGAAGGTTTCCCGGCGATCACCACCCGGCGCATGGCCTTCAAATCGGCTGTCGGCGAAATGGTCGGCTTCCTGCGCGGGGTGAATAACGCCGCCGAATTCCGTGCGCTGGGCTGTAAAGTCTGGGACCAGAACGCCAACGAAAACGCGCAGTGGCTGGACAATCCGTTCCGCAAGGGCGAAGACGATCTGGGCGAAATCTACGGTGTGCAGTGGCGTAAATGGCCAGCCTACAAAAGGATTGAGAGCAGCAATCCTGCGGCCATCGAACGGGCAATCAGTCAGGGTTATCAGCAGATCGCTCAGTCCGAAGAAGACGGCCAGGCCTACGTCGTGTTGTACAAGGCCATCGACCAGATTCGCCAGTGCGTCGACACCATCATCAAAGACCCTGGCAGCCGCCGGATTTTGTTCCACGGCTGGAACTGCGCTCAGCTCGATGAAATGGCGCTGCCGCCGTGCCACCTGCTCTACCAGTTCCACCCGAACCAGGAGACTCGCGAGATCTCCCTGACGCTGTACATACGCTCCAACGATCTCGGACTGGGCACGCCGTTCAACCTGACCGAAGGCGCGGCGTTGCTGTCGTTGATTGGTCGCTTGACCGGTTACACGCCGCGCTGGTTCACCTATTTCATCGGTGATGCCCACGTCTATGAAAACCATCTGGACATGCTCAACGAACAGCTCAAGCGCGAGCCATTCCCGGCACCGCAATTGGTGATCTCCGAGCGTGTGCCCGCGTTCGCCCAGACCGGTGTGTATCAGCCTGAGTGGCTGGAGCTGATCGAACCAGGCGATTTTACGCTGGAAGGGTACGAGCACCATCCGGCGATGACGGCACCGATGGCGGTGTGATGCGTTGTGGCTGATCGCTCTCACAGGACTTTCGAGATCTTTGTGGGCGCGAATGCATTGGCAAATGTCTCGACGCGGTGTGTCTTGATGCAACGCGATCAATGCCCGTGGCTTCTTCCCACATGAGAGTGTTCACTCTCTGCCGCCACAACCCCTCCGCTGGCTTCCAGCTGCTGCAAGATCCCGCAATGCTCCAGGGTGCCATCGATGCAGCGCTGACGCAGCTCCAGTAGCTGTGCCTGCAACGCTTGCAGGCTCGCCACCCGGGCGTTGACATGCTGGATGTGCTCGTCGATCAGCGCATTGACGTTCTCGCACTGGTCTTGCGGGCTGTCGCGCAGGCTTAGCAGGCTGCGAATTTCTTCGAGGGTCATGTCCAGGCTGCGACAGTTGCGGATGAACGTCAGCCGTTCGACATGCGCCTGGGTGTAGAGCCGATAGTTGCCATCGCTGCGTGCGGGCGGCGGCAGCAGGCCTTCGCGTTCGTAATAGCGGATGGTTTCTACCTGGCAATCCGTCAGTTTTGCCAGCTCGCCAATCTTCATGGGGATTAATCTCGTTTACGCGCTTGACCCTATAGTGGCTACAGGGTGTTCACTTGGCAACAAGCACCTTCAAGGACTCGATGATGAGCCGCTCTGAACATCCGCATTCCGAACACGACCATTCTGAACATCACCACGCCAAGCCCCATGCGGCGGCTGATCATGCGCACACCTGCTGTTCGTCAGCCGCCACACCTGCGGTCGTCCAGTTCAACGAATCCGCTTCGTCCTCGGCGCAGTTCAGCAGCTTTCGTATCGAGCAAATGGATTGTCCGACCGAGCAGACGCTGATCCAGAACAAGCTGGGCAAGCTGGCGGGGGTGCACAAGCTCGAGTTCAATTTGATCAATCGCCTGCTGGGCGTCTGGCACGAGTTGCCGTCTACCGATCCAATCTGCGAAGCGATCAGCTCGCTGGGCATGCACGCCGAGCCCGTTGAGAAGGGTGCCAGTGCCGATGCGACTGCTCCTGCGCCGGTGAAAAAACCGTGGTGGCCGCTGGCGTTGTCGGGCGTGGCCGCGTTGGCGTCTGAAGTGATCCATTTTGCCCAGTTGGCACCCAGCTGGGTGGTAGCGCTGGTGGCGTTGGTCGCGATTGTGAGTGGGGGCCTGAGCACGTACAAAAGGGGCTGGATTGCCCTGAAAAACTTCAACCTGAACATTAATGCGTTGATGAGCATCGCCGTGACCGGTGCGTTGTTGATTGGTCAATGGCCGGAAGCGGCCATGGTGATGTTCCTGTTTACCGTGGCTGAGTTGATCGAAGCCAAGTCTCTGGATCGGGCGCGTAACGCTATCGGTGGCTTAATGCAGCTGACCCCCGAGTCGGCCACCGTGCAGCAGGCCGACGGTACATGGCTCAAGCAAGAGGTGAAAACCGTCGAGTTGGGTGCGCTGTTGCGCGTGCGGCCGGGCGAGCGAATCGGGCTGGACGGTGAAGTGGTCTCGGGCAACTCGACCATCGACCAGGCACCGATCACCGGAGAAAGCCTGCCGGTAGAAAAAGCCGCTGGGGACAAAGTCTTCGCGGGCACCATCAATCAGGCGGGCTCGCTGGAATATCGGGTGACTGCAGCGGCGAATGACTCAACGCTGGCGCGGATCATTCATGCAGTCGAAGCGGCTCAAAGTGCGCGTGCGCCGACTCAACGGTTTGTCGACAGCTTCTCTAGAATCTACACCCCGGCGGTCTTCCTGCTGGCCTTGGCTGTGGCGCTGATCCCTCCGCTATTGATGGGCGCTGTCTGGTTCGACTGGATCTACCGTGCGCTGGTGCTGCTGGTGGTAGCTTGCCCCTGTGCGCTGGTGATTTCCACCCCGGTGACCATCGTCAGCGGGCTGGCGGCAGCCGCGCGCAAGGGCATTCTGGTCAAGGGCGGGGTGTACCTGGAAAACGGGCACAGGCTCGACTATCTGGCGCTGGATAAAACCGGGACCATTACCCACGGCAAGCCCGTGCAGACTGATTACCTGGCGTTAGGCCCCGATGCCCCGGGGATCAGCGACATCACGCGGAGCATCGCTGCCAGTCTGGCCAGCCGCTCCGATCACCCTGTGTCGCAGGCCATTGCCAAAGCCTCGGCTGAGCAGTCATTGACCCTGCATGAGGTCCAGGCGTTCGAAGCCCTGGCCGGTCGTGGTGTGCGCGGTGAGGTGGGTGGTCAGCTTTATCACTTGGGCAATCACCGGTTGGTAGAAGAACTTGGCCTGTGTTCGCCGGAGTTGGAGCTAAAGCTCGACGCATTGGAGCTCCAGGGGAAATCCGTGGTGCTGCTGTGTGATTCCCTCGGCCCGATAGCACTGTTCGCGGTTGCCGATACGGTCAAGGAAAGCAGCCGTGAGGCGATTCGCGAATTGCACGCGCTGGGCATCAAAACCATGATGCTGACCGGCGACAATCCGCATACCGCGAAGGCGATTGCTGATGTGGTCGGTATCGATCAGGCGCAGGGCAACCTGTTGCCAGCAGACAAACTGCAGGCCATCGAAGCGCTTTATGCGCGGGGTCATCGCGTGGGCATGGTCGGAGACGGCATCAACGATGCGCCAGCCCTGGCTCGCGCCGAGATTGGTTTCGCGATGGCGGCGGCGGGGACTGACACTGCAATCGAAACCGCCGATGTCGCCTTGATGGACGATGATCTGCGCAAGATTCCGGCCTTTATTCGCCTGTCACGTCAGACGTCGGCGATTCTCAAGCAGAATATTGTTCTCGCTTTGGTGATCAAGGCGGTGTTCCTGATCGTCACCTTCGCCGGCATGGCAACCATGTGGATGGCCGTGTTTGCCGACATGGGCGTCAGCCTGCTGGTGGTGTTCAACGGGTTGCGGTTGCTCAGGAAATAGCGGTCGTCTGACATGATGCTTTCGCGATGTCAGCCTGGATAGCGCTTCTGTCCCCAGTCGATCAGCGTTTGCAGCAGGTTTTGCAGCACCTCTTGTGTGGGCTCGGCCAGGTCTGGGCGGTACTTGAAGGGTTCGAACTCTTCCATGTAGGTGTTTTGCACCAGTTCCAGCTGCACGGCATGGATGTTGTTGGCAGGGTCACCGTAATGGCGGGTGATGTGGCCGCCCTTGAAGCGTCCGTTGAGGACATGGGTGTAATCGGTGGCTGATGCGCAGGTCGCTTCCAGCTCGCGGGCCAGTGTTGTGTCGCAGCTGGCGCCGTTGAACGTACCGAGGTTGAAGTCCGGCAGGCGGCCTTCGAACAGGTGCGCAATCTCGCCCCGAATGGAATGCGCATCGAACAGCAGCGCATAGCCGAATTCGTCACGCAGCCGCGCCAGTTCGTGCTGCAACCTTTGGTGATACGGGGTCCAAATCAGCGCCAGGTAGCGGGCGCGCTCTTCAGCGCTGGGTGCCAGGCCTTCGCGGAACAGCGGCGAGCCGTCAAACAGCGTCGCCGGGAACAGCCCTGTGGTCGCGCCGGCATACAACGGCTTGTCATCGGCCGGGCGATTGAGGTCGATGACGAAACGCGAATACTCGGCCGCCAGGGTGCTGGCGCCGAGTTCGCTGGCGAAATCATACAGCTGCGGGATGTGCCAGTCGGTGTCTGGCAGGCTTTGCGCTGCGTCCACCAGGCCCGCTTCGACCGCCGGGGTCAGGCGCAATCCAGCATGGGGCATGCTGACCAGCAAGGGCAGCCGGCCACGTTTGAAATCCAGAACCTTATTCACACCTACCTCCTGAGTATCACACCAGTGATTCGGCGCCGTGACGCACGATCCGCTTGTCCAGATCGCCGCCCAGCCAGTAAGCCAGGTCCGCTGGCCGTTCAATCTTCCACGCCACGAAGTCGGCGATTTTGCCCACTTCCAGCGAACCATGGGTATCGCCCAGCCCCAGCGCTTTGGCGGCGTTGAGGGTGACGCCCGCCAGGGCCTCTTCCGGGGTCATGCGGAACAGCGTACACGCCATGTTCAGCATCAAGCGCAACGACAGGGCCGGCGAAGTGCCGGGGTTCAGGTCGGTGGCTATCGCGATGTTGACCCCGTATTTACGCAGCGCGTCCATGGGTGGCAATCGGGTTTCCCGAAGAAAGTAGAAGGCTCCCGGCAGCAGCACTGCGACGGTGCCAGACGCGGCCATGGCGATGGCATCGTCTTCGGTCATGAACTCCAGATGATCCGCCGACAACGCGTGATAGCGCGCCGCGAGGCTGGAGCCGCCCAGGGATGACAGCTGCTCGGCGTGCAGTTTCACCGGCAGGCCCAATTGAGCCGCAGTGATAAACACCTGCTCAACCTGCGCGGGCGAGAACGCCAGGTATTCGCAGAACGCATCCACCGCGTCCACCAGACCTTCCGCCGCCAGTGCCGGGAGCATCTCGTGGCAGATATGGTCGATGTAGTCGTCGGCGCGGTTGGCGTATTCCGGCGGCAAGGCGTGGGCGGCCAGGCACGTACTGCGTACCGTGACCGGGAGCACTGCACCCAGCCGACGGATCACCCGCAGAATTTTGCGCTCACTGGCCAGGTCCAGGCCGTAGCCGGATTTGATTTCCACCGTGGTCACACCGTCGCGGAGCAAGCGCTTGAGACGCTGCTCTGCACTGGCGAAGAGTTGATCTTCGCTGGCGGCGCGGGTGGCGCGTACGGTACTGGCGATGCCGCCACCGGCCGCCGCGATCTCTGCGTAGCTCACGCCTTGCAAGCGCTGCTCGAATTCGCCGCTGCGGTTACCGCCAAAAACCGTGTGCGTATGACAGTCGATCAGGCCTGGCGTGACCCAGGCACCGCCCAGGTCGACGACGTTGGTATGGTCGTACGCGGGTTGTTCAGCCTGCGGGCCGATCCACTCGATGTGCTCGCCTGACGTCACGATCGCGGCATCCTCGATGATCGAGTACTTACCTTGCGCCATGGTCGCAACGTGACAGTGTTGCCAGAGCGTTTTCATCTGCGGCCTCCGAGGTCAGTGAGGTGAGAAAAGAGAAGGTTCAGACACTAATCGCGCCGTTGGTGTGCCCGGTTTGACCCAGATCCGGTAGGCAATCACCAGCAGCACGATCCATATCGCACCGACGAGCAGTGCCGCCCGGCTGTCCGGGAAATAACCCAGCACGCCAAATATGAACAGCATGAACACGATCGCCGCCGCCGGGGCATAGGGCCAGAACGGCACCGGGAATTTCAGTTGCGCGACCTCTTTGCTGTCCATTGAACGACGCATGGCGACCTGCGTAAACAGGATCATCAGCCAGACCCAGACCGTGGCGAACGTCGCGATGGACGCTATCACGAGGAACACGTTTTCCGGGATCACATAGTTGAGAACCACGCCGCCAAGCAGGGATGCACCCATGACCAGCACGCTCATCCATGGCACACCCTGGCGCGACAGTCGGGCAAAGCTTTTCGGCGCCTGGCCTTGCTCGGCGAGGCCATACATCATGCGTCCGGCACCGAAAATGTCGCTGTTGATCGCCGATACCGCAGCTGAAATCACCACGATATTGAGAATGGTCGCGGCCGAGGAAATGCCCAGTTTGTCGAAAATCTGCACGAATGGACTGCCTTGGGTGCCGATCTGTGGCCAAGGGTAGATCGACATCAGCACGAACAACGTCAGCACGTAGAACAACAGAATGCGCAATGGCACGGCATTGATCGCACGGGGGATCACGTGCTGTGGGTCTTTGGCTTCACCGGCCGTGATGCCGATGATTTCGATGCCGCCGAAGGCGAACATCACCACCGCCAACGAAGCGATCAGGCCGCCGATCCCGTTGGGCATGAAGCCGCCATGGGCCCAGAGATTACTGATGCCTGCGACCGTTTCAGGAGTAGAAGCGCCGGACGAGCTGATGCCAAACAGCATGATGCCCAGGCCGCCGAGGATCATTGCGACGATGGCGCTGACCTTGAGCAGGGACAGCCAGAACTCTGTTTCACCGAAGACTTTGACGCTGCACAGATTGAGCGCGCCGATCAGGAATACGATGCTCAGCACCCAGATCCAGCGCGGCACATCGGGAAACCAGAACCCCATATAAATACCGAATGCGGTCACGTCGGCGAGGCAGACGATGATCATTTCAAAGGCGTAGGTCCAGCCCAGGACAAAGCCTGCCATGGGCCCGAGATACGTGCTGGCGTATTGGCCGAACGAGCCAGACACAGGGTTATGCACGGCCATTTCGCCAAGGGCACGCATGACCATGAACACCGCTGCGCCACCGATCAGATAGGCCAGCAACACGGCCGGCCCCGCCATCTGGATCGCCGACGCGGAACCGTAGAACAAGCCGGTGCCAATGGCTGAGCCAAGGGCCATGAATCGAATGTGCCGAGCGGAGAGTCCACGCTTCAGGCCGGTTGGGTGTGGCTTCATATCGCATCCCTTATTTTTGTTGTATGGCGAGAAGTGCTGCGAATCCTGGCCTCCGGGTTCGCAGCACTTCTCCCATAACGAACCGGTCCAGGTTCGGCAGTGATTTACAGGCTTGGCAACAGATTGGCGGGCACCAGCGTGTTCAAGCAGTTGGATGCCAGCAATTGGCAGGCGGCTTCGATGTCCGGTGCGAAGAAGCGGTCCTTATCGTAGAACGGCACTTTGCTGCGCAGAGCGGCGCGGGCTTGTTCGAGTTTTGGCGAGGTTTTCAAGCCATCGCGGAAATCCAGACCCTGACAGGCCGCCAGCCATTCTACGGCGAGAATGCCCCGAACGTTCTCAGCCATTTCCCACAGACGCTTGCCGGCAGCAGGAGCCATGGACACATGGTCTTCCTGGTTGGCAGAGGTCGGGATGCTGTCGACGCTGTGCGGGTGGGCCAACGCCTTGTTCTCGCTGGCCAACGCGGCTGCAGTCACTTGCGCGATCATGAAACCGGAGTTCACGCCGCCATTGGCCACCAGGAACGGTGGCAATTGCGACATGTGCTTGTCCATCATCAACGAGATGCGACGCTCGCTGAGGGCACCGATTTCCGCCAGGGCGAGGGCCAGGTTATCCGCCGCCATGGCGACCGGTTCAGCGTGGAAGTTACCGCCCGAGATCACTTCGCCTTCAGCGGCGAACACCAGCGGGTTGTCGGAAACGGCATTGGATTCGACGGCCAGCACTTCAGCGGCCTGACGCAGCTGGGTCAGGCATGCGCCCATGACTTGTGGCTGGCAGCGCAGCGAGTACGGGTCTTGAACCTTGTCGCAGTCGATGTGGGAGTTAGATATCTGGCTGCTTTCACCCAACAGGTCGCGGTAGCAGGCAGCGGCGTCGATTTGTCCGCGTTGACCGCGAGCGGTATGAATCCGGGCATCGAACGGTGCGCGCGAACCCAGCACGGCTTCGACCGTCAGCGAGCCACAGGACAGCGCGGCGGCGAACAGGTCTTCGCCTTCGAACAGGCCGCGCAGGGCAAACGCAGTGGAGACCTGAGTGCCGTTGAGCAGCGCCAGGCCTTCCTTGGCCGCCAGGGTCAGGGGTTTCAGACCAGCAATGGCCAGGGCGTCAGTCGCTTGCAGCCATTCGCCTTTGTGACGGGCTTTGCCTTCGCCGAGCAATACCAGGGACATGTGCGCCAATGGCGCGAGGTCACCGGACGCGCCGACCGAGCCTTTGAGCGGAATGTGAGGGTAAACCTCGGCATTGATCAGCGCGATCAAGGCGTCGATCACCTGACGGCGAATACCCGAAAAACCACGGCTCAGGCTGTTGACCTTGAGCACCATGATCAGGCGCACCAGTTCATCGCTGATCGGCTGACCGATCCCGGCTGCGTGGGACAGCACCAGCGAGCGCTGGAGGTTTTCCAAGTCTTCGCTGGCAATGCGCGTCGATGCCAAAAGACCGAACCCCGTGTTGATACCGTAGGCGGTACGGTTCTCGGCGAGAATCTGCTCGACGCAGGCCACGCTGTTTTCAATTTGTTGCGAGGCACTTTCATGCAGGCGAAGGGTTACCGGGTGGTGGTAAATCGCTCGCAATTGCGCCAGGGACAGTTGGCCGGGGGTCAGGTTTAACTCAGTCACATTCATACTCCCTTGTGGGTGTTGATTAATGCCGGCTGCTTGAAGCCAACGCTTGTCGGCTGGGCCTTGTGGGCGTGTGCATCGGCTATCTTGGAAAGGCGGTGTTCACAATAAGTTCGCGAACATCGGCTGTAGGTATTCATTGTTCTTGAGGATCGCCGCGCTTCAGTTTTCACGGTCTCTCCCACTAACGAGTGCATTGGCGACCGTCAGCTCAGTGCGGCCTGGGATCGCAAATCCGATGGCATTCCTTCGGTCGTGTCGTTGTCTACCGGCAAAATCAGGCGATCTGGAATTGCGCTGTGCCATTTTTTGGCGATCAGGTAGTACGCGACGGCAGGCACCACCAGACCAATGATCCAGGATATATCGGTGTCGCCCAGGGGCTCGACCAAGGGGCCGGTGTAGAAGTGGGTGGAAATGAACGGCATTTGAATCAATACGCCCAAGACATAGACGCTGATACCGATCCAGTTCCAGCGACCATAGCGGCCATCCGGGTTCGACAGCGCCGGGATGTCGTAGCGCTCTTTGGTAACGCAGTAGAAGTCCACCAGGTTGATCGCGCTCCATGGCGTGAAAAACGCCAGCAGGAACAGGATAAACGCCGAAAAGTCCTTGAGGAACGAGTCCTTGCCCAGCAAGGCCAGCAACGTTGCTACGCCGACCATGGCGAAGATGTACGTCAGTCGCAGACCACTGGAGATATGCCGGTTGCCACGAAAGCCACTGACGATGGTTGCGATCGACATGAAGCTGCCGTAGGCGTTGAGGGTCGTGATGGTGACTTTGCCGAATGCCACGCTAAAATACAGCAGGGCTGCGACAACGCCAGTGCCGCCGAGGCTGACGATGAACGACACCTCGTGGTGGGCGAATTGCTTACCCGCCAATGCGGCTGCGAACACACCGAACACCATCGATGCTTGTGCACCAATGATCGAACCCAGGCCGACTGCCCAGAACGTTTTGACTGCCGATATGCTGCGCGGCAAGTACCTTGAGTAGTCCGCCACGTACGGGCCGAACGCGATCTGCCAGGAGGCCGACAGCGAAATCGCCAACAGAAAGCTGCTCAATGAGAAGTGCTTGTTGCCCAGCAGCGCGCCAACATCATTGCCTTCCAGCAAGGCGCCAAACAGGTAGATGAACGCGATCACCCCAATCACGCTCGCCACGCGGCCAATCGCGTGAATGGCCCGGTAACCGAAGATGGTCGCTACCACGATCAACCCCGCGAAGATAACGATGCCTTGCCAGTCCTGCACATGAAGCAACTGCGCCAGCGCCTGTCCCGCCAGTAACGAACCACTGGCCGAGAAACCGATGTACATCAGGCACACCAACACCAGCGGGATCACCGCGCCATATACGCCGAACTGCACGCGGCTGGAGATCATTTGTGGCAAGCCCAGTTTCGGACCTTGCGCCGCGTGCAACGCCATAACCCCGCCGCCCAGCAGTTGCCCGACCAGCAAGCCAATCAACGACCAGAACACATCACCGCCCAGCACCACGGCCAATGCCCCGGTGACAATCGCAGTGATTTGCAGGTTGGCACCCAACCACAGCGTAAATTGACTGAACAGACGACCATGTCTTTCCCCGTCGGGGATGTAATCGATCGAACGCCTTTCGATCATTGATTTGTTTGCAACACGATCATTTGGAACAGCCATGCGACCACCTTCTATGGGGGAATGCGAAGAACTCTGTAGGAGCCGGCTTGCCTGCGAATGGGGCGGCTCGGTGTATCAGGCCAGACGCCTTCGCAGCTGGACGCTTAGTTGCACGCCTGCCCCCACAGGTTTATGCGATCAGCGGTTAACCATTGGCAGGTTCAGGCCCTGTTCTTTGGCACAGTCGATAGCGATCTGATAGCCCGCATCCGCGTGGCGCATGACGCCGGTGGCCGGGTCGTTGTGCAGTACGCGGGCGATGCGTTCGGCTGCTTCATCGGTGCCGTCGCAAACAATCACCATGCCCGAATGCTGAGAGAAGCCCATGCCGACGCCGCCGCCGTGGTGCAAGGACACCCAGGTCGCGCCGCTGGCGGTGTTGAGCAAGGCATTGAGCAATGGCCAGTCAGACACGGCATCGGAGCCATCCTGCATGGATTCGGTTTCACGGTTCGGGCTGGCGACCGAGCCGGAGTCCAGGTGGTCACGGCCAATAACGATCGGTGCCGATAGCTCGCCGCTGCGGACCATTTCGTTGAACGCCAGACCAAGCTTGGCGCGCTGGCCCAGCCCGACCCAGCAGATACGTGCCGGCAGACCCTGGAAGGCGATGCGCTCACGGGCCATTTCCAGCCAGTTGTGCAGGTGGGCATCGTCCGGGATCAGTTCCTTGACCTTGGCGTCAGTCTTGTAGATGTCTTGCGGATCGCCCGACAGCGCAGCCCAACGGAACGGACCGATGCCACGGCAGAACAGCGGACGGATATAGGCCGGTACGAAACCTGGGAAGTCGAATGCGTTTTCTACGCCTTCTTCTTGAGCCATCTGACGGATGTTGTTGCCGTAATCGAAGGTCGGCACGCCCATTTTCTGGAAGTCCAGCATGGCGTTGACGTGAACGGCCATGGATTGCTTGGCAGCCTTCACGACGGCCGCTGGCTCGGTCTTGGCGCGAGCGCGGTATTCGTCCCAGGTCCAGCCTATTGGAAGGTAGCCGTTGAGTGGATCGTGGGCGCTGGTCTGGTCAGTGACCATGTCGGGACGCACACCGCGACGGACCATTTCCGGGAGGATTTCAGCGGCGTTACCGCACAGGGCGATGGAGATCGCCTTGCCTTCGGCGGTGTATTTGGCGATGCGTGCCAGTGCGTCGTCGAGGTCAGTAGCCTGCTCGTCGACGTAGCGGGTTTTGAGGCGAAAATCGATGCTGATCTGCTGGCATTCGATGTTCAGCGAGCAGGCACCAGCCAGCGTCGCTGCCAGTGGTTGAGCGCCACCCATGCCGCCCAGCCCTGCAGTCAGTACCCAGCGACCTGTCAGGTTGTCGTTGTAGTGCTGGCGACCGGCTTCGACGAAGGTTTCATAGGTGCCTTGAACGATGCCTTGGCTGCCGATGTAGATCCAGCTGCCGGCGGTCATCTGGCCGTACATGGCCAGGCCCTTGGCATCCAGTTCATTGAAGTGTTCCCAGCTGGCCCAGTGCGGCACCAGATTGGAGTTGGCGATCAGGACGCGCGGGGCGTTGCTGTGGGTCTTGAATACGCCGACCGGTTTGCCGGATTGAATCAGCAGGGTTTCGTCGTCATTCAGGTTGGTCAGGCTTTCGACGATCTTGTCGTAGCACTCCCAGTTGCGCGCGGCGCGACCGATGCCACCGTAAACCACCAGTTCTTTCGGGTTTTCGGCGACTTCGGGGTCGAGGTTGTTCATCAACATCCGCAGCGGGGCTTCGGTCATCCAGCTTTTAGCCGTCAGTTTGGTGCCACGAGCAGCGCGGACTTCGACTTCACGGTGCTTGGTCCAGGTTTCCGGGGTCCAGTGTTGGGTATTCTCAGTCACGAAAAAACTCCTCAGCGATCAATCCAAACCAGCCCAGGCAGTGGGCAAGCCGGCCTGTGTCGAGCATCTCGAAACAGACGAAACAGGTTTAGCAGGTAAATGGGGCAAGGTATGTGCATGGGGGCCGGGGTGGGTACTGGCGCTATCTTGTGCACATATCTTTACTTGTACATACAAGCATATGCAATCGAAAGACCAACTCGCTTTGCGGGTCGGGAGTAAATCGTTAAAACCGCTGCAAGCCCCGAAATAGAAGGGCTGGGCGAGTGCGGAAAAAGATGAGATTTTTTTGGTCAGAACTTTTTGCCGTTGTTACGAGGCGGTTTTGCGCGGTATTGGGGCGTTAGGTAACAATTTGCGAGAGGAGGGTGCGCGAGGAGAAACGGTGTGGAGAGGGGGGCTACAGGCCAGTCGCAGTCAGTTCAATCAAGCAGCATGAGCCGCGGGTCGAGACTTCCAACAATTCAGAGTTGCCGCCCAGTTGCAGGCAGTCATGCTTGCCCAGCACTTCGGTGGTTTTACCCACGCTGACGCTCAAGCCCTCAGCCACGCTGAAGACCAGTACGGTGCCTGCCGAGGTGAAAAACCGCTGGTTGCTGTCGATCCATTGCAGGCGAGCGGTGTAACGATCCGGCGCATAGATCAGGTTGAAATCACGAATGGCGCCACCGAGCAGCGTGCAGGCCACCTGGCTTTCGCCGCTGAAAGCGAAGGGGTCCAATGGCCGCAGGGGTCGAGTCGTTTGACCGTCCACGTGCAGAGTCATGCCCGCGCCTTGGAGCACGGTAATGATTCGCTGATAGCCGGCGAAGGTGGAGAAACCGCCCGACTCGGCGATGTCGGCAATCGACAGGCGCCAGCCGAAGCCGTCGAGGCCAACACCCGCATCGCGAGTGATTTCCTCCGTACTGCCCCCGCCATTCTTCCACGGCATGCGCGGGTAGCTGGCTGCGCGCAAAACAGTGAGCGGACTCATTTGCTGAAACGTCCTTCCAGTCGATGCCTGGAGCCTGGGTGGATAAGGCGCGCGGCTGTCACTGGCTGGCGCCCGGACCAGGTCCGGCGGCGAATCAGCAGGCAGGGCTCGCCAGGTTCTATTTGCAGCAGTTTGCATTCCAGCGGTTCGGCCAGAATCGCTTCGACCACGTGCTCGCCCTCGGTCAGCGGTGCGACTTGCGACAGGTAGGCGTAGGGCGTTTGCAGGGTGAAGTCCTGCTTGAGGTAGTCGGGCGCGACCAGAGCGTTGACGAAGCGGTCTTCGATTTGCACGGGAATATCGTTTTCGAAGTGCACGATCAGCGAATGAAACACCCGCTGACCTTCACGCATGTCCAGTGCCAGGGCGCGCTCGGAGCCTGCGGCCTCTTCATTGAGGATGATGACCTTGCAGGTGTGGCGATGGCCTCGCGAGGCAATCTCATCGGCAATGTTGTGTACTTCGAACAGCGCCGACTGGCTCTTGGGCTCGGCGACGAAAGTGCCCACGCCCTGCATGCGCACCAATAACCCTTCGGCGGTCAGTTCGCGCAAGGCCCGGTTGATGGTCATGCGGCTGAAACCCAGCTGGGTCACCAGTTCGCTTTCTGATGGCACGCGATGATGTGGCGCCCAGGTTCCGTTCTGGATCTGCTGGGCGATCATATGCTTGACGCGGGCGTACAGAGGCGCCGGACTGTCGCCCATTTGGGCAGCCAGCGAAGAGACGGCAGGCGGAGTCGGCACAGTGAAATCCTTGTTCGATAGGTGATGATTCGGGAAGTGGGTCCATGGCGCAGATGCGCTCAAGCTAACCATTGATCCGACCGACGACAAGCTTGCTGGAGTTTACCGAGCAGGCAAACGTCTGTATATGTATATACAAATAAACACGATGGAGTGTAGAGCCATGTCCGCCTTCTTTGCCGAGCGCGCATTATTGCCCAGTGGTTGGGCCAACAATGTGCGTTTCGACGTCAGCGCCGATGGCCTGCTCACCGGTGTCCAGGTCGATACCGATGCGCAGGGTGCCGAGTTTATCAAGGGGCCGTTGTTGCCGGGTATGCCTAATCTGCATTCGCATGCCTTTCAGCGCGCCATGGCTGGTTTGGCCGAAGTGGCAGGTAACCCGAACGACAGTTTCTGGACCTGGCGCGACCTGATGTACCGTCTGGTCGGGAAGATCAGCCCGGAACAGCTCGGCATCATTGCTCGCCAGCTGTACATCGAAATGCTCAAGGGCGGTTTTACCTCGGTCGCTGAATTCCATTACGTGCACCAGGACACGTCCGGCAAACCCTACGCTGACCCCGCCGAGTTGGCCCTGCAAATCAGCCAGGCTGCCAGCTTCGCGGGCATTGGCCTGACCCTGCTGCCGGTGCTGTACAGCCATTCCGGTTTCGGTGGCCAGGCGCCTGACGAGGGGCAGCGTCGCTTTATCCACAGCACCGACAGTTATCTGGATCTACAGGCGCGCTTGGGCCCGATTCTGGCTCTGCAGCCCGCGCAGGCATTGGGTCTGTGCTTCCACTCGTTGCGCGCCGTCACCCCGCAACAGATCAGTGAGGTGGTGGCCGCCAGCGACAAGCAGTGTCCGGTGCACATTCATATCGCCGAGCAGCAGAAAGAAGTCGAAGACTGCCTGCGCTGGAGCGGGCTTCGTCCGCTGCAATGGCTGTACGAAAATGTCGCTGTGGACTCACGCTGGTGCCTGGTACATGCCACCCATGCCAATCCGGATGAAGTCGCATTGATGGCTGAAAGTCGCGCAGTGGCTGGTTTGTGCCTGACCACTGAAGCGAATCTTGGCGACGGAATCTTCCCTGCGGTGGACTTCATCGCGCAGGGTGGACGCTGGGGGATCGGTTCGGACAGCCATGTGTCACTGAGCGTGGTCGAAGAATTGCGTTGGCTGGAATATGGCCAGCGTCTGCGTGATCAGCGACGTAATCGGTTGCATCGCAGCGATCAGCCAATGGTTGGGCGAACCTTGTACGATGCGGCGCTTAGTGGCGGGGCGCAGGCCTTGGGGCAGGCGATTGGCTCGCTCCAGGTGGGACAACGCGCGGACTGGCTGGTGTTGGATGGCAACGATCCCTATCTGGCGACGGCCAGTGGAGACGCGATTCTCAATCGTTGGTTGTTCGCTGGGGGCGATCGGCAGATCCGCGATGTGATGGTCAATGGTCGCTGGGTAGTGCGAGCTGGGCGTCATGCGGGCGAGGAAGAAAGCAGCAGGGCGTTTGCCCAGGTATTGCGGGAATTGCTGGGATAGTCAGGCGGGATTTATGCGCCTGACATGTCGCTTATCGCGGTTCACACGGTCTATTTGTCGACAGGTTTGGCGATTTTCGAATCATCCACGCGCCAGATCAGCTTACTGGTGTCGTAACCCTGCTGACGTGCTTTGGCCAGCAGCTCCTCGCGCGTTGCATCGGACACTCGCGTGTTGCGCGACAGTAGCCACAGGTATTTGCGGTTCGGGTTACCTACCACCGCAGTTTTGTAGTCATCGCTGACATACAGCACCCAGTAACCACCCTTGGCGACGCCCGGCAGCAACCGGGAAAACCAGGTATCGAACTCTACCCAGAGCTTGTCGGTTTTCTCAGGGACTTGCGGCGACGCTGTGCCGTGCACTTCTTCCCACTTGCCCTCAAGTGTCCGACAGCGGTTGGTCACGCCCACGTTGCCATCGTCTTCAAGGATGTAATGGGCTTCCGACTGCGCGCAATTGCGTTGGAAGAACATCGGCATCCGCGCCAACTCATACCAGGTCCCCTGGTAACGCTTGAGGTCAACATGATCGACCGTCTTGGGTTCGATCAGCTCGCTCGAGGAGTTGGCGCACCCTGCCAGCAATAGACCCGCCAGCATCCCTGTCCATAAACGCATAAGGCTCTCCTTTCAGGCTTACTTCAGGCCCTGGCCGGAAAACATCAGCACCTTGTCGCCTGCGTATTGCACGCTGATAAAGGTCTTCTGATCGCCCCATGTGCAGCTAGACATGCCCAGCGCGCCGGAGCAATCAGTCGGGCTGCCCAGCAGCTTTTCGACTTCGGCCTTGGGCATCCCTGAGGATATTTTCGAATAATTTTCCTGAGTGACTTTACTGCACGCAGCCAACAGCACACAAAACGACAACAACGCGAGGGTACGCAGAGACATGAGTGAAGCTCCTGAACAGTAGGGGGCGGCGCTACAGCGTGTAGGACGCTGGCGAATTGCCAATAGGTTAGAAGAGAAATATGCGATCTGGTTCCCGTGGGCGGCAGGGATTTATATCTCGCTTAAAATCGCGACCCAGGCTCTTTCAAAAACACCCGTTCTTCAGCTGTTGATGTACGTCCAAGGATTTGATTGCGGTGGGGGAAACGCGAGAAACGGGCAATGACCCTTTGATGCTTTTTGGCGTAATTAAGTTGGTCGGCGAAGACGTCATGATCCGTGGCCGATTCCTGGTGGAGCAGTTCGGTAAAGTGGGCAACGGCTTGATCCTGCATCTCCAGGTCTTCACTGTGTTCCAGCACCAGGTAGATGAATGATCGCTGAATCGGCAGCAAATGCTGGTCGCGGCCCAGTTTCAGGCCGTGTTCAACCAATGCCTGGGCGCGTTGATCGCCTGCAAACGCCTTGGGCGTATCGCGATAAATCATGCGCGGGAGTTGATCGAGGAGCAGTACCAGTGCAAGCCAGCCTTGAGGGGATTCGGCCCATTCGGACAGCCCTCCCGCCAATGCGTGTTCGACCTGTACAGCGAAACGCTCGCGCGCATCGCTGTCCTGGCTTTTCTTCTTGCCGAACCAAAGCGAGCCCTTGGCCTTTACCACGTCGGTTGGTGATTCGGCTGAACCGAACCACCATTCAAGCAGTGGATGCCAAGGCGCGTACATGGCTTAGACGTTGTGATAAGACGTAACGCGCTCGACTTCTTCCTTGGAACCCAGGAAGACCGCGACACGCTGGTGCAGGCCTTCAGGCTGGATGTCGAGGATGCGCTGATGGCCGTCGGTGGACATGCCGCCCGCCTGTTCTACGATGAACGACATCGGGTTGGCTTCGTACATCAGGCGCAGCTTGCCTGGCTTGGACGGGTCACGGCTGTCACGTGGGTACATGAACATGCCGCCACGGGTCAGGATGCGGTGCACGTCGGCAACCATGGCTGCGATCCAGCGCATGTTGTAGTTCTTTTTCAGCGGGCCGTCTTCACCAGCCAGCAATTCGTCGACATAGCGTTTGACCGGGGCTTCCCAATGACGCGCGTTGGACATGTTGATGGCAAATTCCTGGGTGGTCTCAGGGATTCGCATGTCTTCGTGGGTCAGCACGAAGCTGCCCAGCTCACGATCGAGGGTGAAGCCTTTGACGCCGTCGCCCAAGGTCAGGACCAACATGGTTTGCGGGCCATAGATCGCGTAACCGGCAGCGACCTGCTGGGTGCCCGGTTGCAGGAAAGCTTTCTCGCTCAGATTGTCGTTCTGGCTCAGGTGACCTTCCGGGCAACGCAGTACCGAGAAGATGGTGCCGACCGACACGTTGACGTCAATGTTCGACGAACCGTCCAGTGGGTCGAATACCAGCAGGTAGGCGCCTTTTGGGTACTTGCCGGGAATCTGGTAGGCATTGTCCATTTCTTCGGACGCCATGCCGGCCAGGTGACCGCCCCATTCGTTGGCTTCGAGCAGAATGTCGTTGGAGATCACGTCGAGCTTTTTCTGCACTTCGCCCTGTACGTTTTCAGTGTTCATGCTGCCGAGCACACCGCCCAGCGCGCCTTTGGAGACGGCGTGGCTGATTTCCTTGCATGCGCGTGCTACCACTTCGATAAGGAAGCGCAGATCGGCAGGAGTGTTGTTGCTGCGGGTCTGCTCAATCAAATAGCGACTTAGGGTAACGCGGGACATGGAGAGCTCCGAAGTGGGGGATAAAAACCCGCACAGTTTAGCGCGAGTGGACACGTAATACTCCAGTCAGACCGGGTTCTGGCCCATAGAGTTCACATGCCGGTTGAGAGTAGCCTCAAAACGGCAACAAGCAGGTGACCCTGCTCAAGATTTTGCCGAGGGCGTGCGCAACAGGCTCAATGCCATCCAGCCAAGAAAAACGACGCCCAGCAGCAACACTGCCCATAAACCGGTGCGCTTCCAGTCCGTGCCTTTCACTGCCGGTGTTGGCGTGCGTGCGATGACCACGGGTGAGGCCGCCGGTTGCGCAATACCCAGTGATGCGAGCACCTGCGGTTGATAATCGGGGATCAGCGTGGACAGCGGCAAGTCTGCCGCCCGCGCCGCCGTGTTACCAATGGCGAGAGTATACGGCCCTGCACCTTTGGCCAGGAACACCAGTTGCGTGGCGCGGACCGCGAAACGCAGTTGTGGGGCCGCAGTACCCAGACCGCCGCCACGCTCATCCACATCGAGCTTGAATTGCTGCACGGTACGGCCAGCCAGCTGTAACTCATCCTGCATCACGTCCTGACCATTCTGTGTCAGTCGATACAGCAAGCCGCCGCCCACGATTTGCCACGGGGCGTTGCTGTCGAGGCGCGCCGACAGGGTGGCCGGTGCCAGACTGTTGGCCTGGCTGATGTCGACCTTTACGCGCTCCACAGCTAGATCAATGGGCAATTGCCAGCTGTATTCGCCCGGTTTGACGGTGCTGCCCGCCAGCGGTTGTGACCAGACCAAAGGCTGCGGCAGGTGGTCGGGGCTGGCGCTGATCAATTGCGCGGAGGTCAGTGTCGGTGCGGAGTTCGGGGTGTTCCACAGTAAACGCAGGTAGCGCGCCGGTTGGCCGGGTAGAGTGACTTCGCGTTGCTCGATTACTTCATCGGCAAACGACAGTCGTGCAACCTGGCCCTCGCCCCAGGATTGCCAGTGTTGCAGATCGTTACTGGCCTCGATACTGAAGCGCTGAAAACCTTCCCGTTCGGTGTTCCAGTCAAGAATCAACTGCTCCAGCGGGGCCTTGATCTCGCTGGTGTCGAGCAGCCAACCGCGCAGTACTTCTTCGCCGGCTTCGATTTCGCCTTGTGGTTGCACTTCAACCAGCGTGCCGCTGGCGGTGCGCTCGACCCGAATCGTAGGCACTGCATCACTGGCATCGGCGGCGTCATAGAGGGCAAACCACTTAACCGGGATCGGCGTCTGGTTTTCCCGGCGCTGAACGTCGCTATGGGTCAATGAGTAGGCCAGTACCTGGCCCTCAGCGTTGAAAACGCGAACGTCACCCAGGCCGGCCTGACGCGCACCCAGTTGTATCGCCAGCGGTAGTTCAAGGCGATACCACGGGCCATTACCGCTCAAGGTCAACGGTACCTGACTAGCGAAATCAGCCGGTTTGTCCTGCGCATGGGCGGACATCGTTGCGAAGAGGGTCGCACATAACGCCGCGCCAAATACGGCGCGGGTGAAGGTTGACTGACAGCTCAAGAACGTGTTCCTCATGCGATGGTCCTGGCCGGATCGGGCGTAGATTTTTTAGAGGGCAAAGGCATCGGCGACGAAGGTCCGGGCGGCAAGGGAGAGAAATATCCCACTACCAATAGCAACACGCCAACCCCGATGAACGACACGATACGCGCCAGCCCACCGCGGTTGCTCAGTTCGACGAAGAACAGCTTGGCGACCACGACACCGATCAGTGCGGCGCCAACGATCCAGATATCACGTCGGCCGCGCAGGTGTCCGCCAACCATCAGTGCTAAGGCCATCAAGGTCCAGACAATCGACAGACCGGCTTGCACCCTCATCGAATCCAGCAATTCATCCAACTGATAGGGCACGCCACTCCAATGATGGGCCGTGCGCATGACCATCCCAGTGAACAGGGCAAATAAGCTAGCCCCTGCTACTATCTGTGCCACTCGCTGCGCGCGATCATGGGCGATACCGAGTTGAGGCAATCGGCTGCGCGCCCAGACGAACACCCCGGCCAATGCGAGCAACAGGCCCAATTCCAGCGGATTGAACAGTGGCAGATAGGCCAACGGTGCGGCAGCACCGTCGCTGACGATGTTCGCCAGCCAGAACCAGATCAACATCAGCAGTGCCAAGGGGGCAGCGGCCCAGACCCGGTATTCACGGGGATAGACCTCAATGGGCCACGGCAGTGCACGGGGCGCAGCCATCAATAGCAAATAGGCGCTCGGCAGCAACGCCCAGCCCAGCCAGCGCCATGCGTTGTAGTGTTCGGACAATGTCATCAAGCCGAAGCGCAACTCCAGCGCCAGCACGCCGATGATCAGCCAGCAACCCAAGACATGTGCCGCGCTGACCACCCAGCTCGGCAGTGTGCTCGCCAGGTGCCGCAGCGACAGCAGATGTACGACGAACACCGCGCCCCACGCCAGCCAACCCCAGTAGGCTGCCGGGTGATAGCTGGCGTTCAGCGCGAGCAGCAATAGCACGGTGCAGGCCGGAGTCAGCAGAGTACAAAGCACTGCCAGTGCCGACCAGTGCAGTCGCAGGGCGAGGACCGTCCATAGCGCGACGCTGACAGCAGCGAGGCATAGCAACGTGGGTATTTGCAATTCAACTGGTGCGAATCGTTGTGCGCCGTTGACCAGTGCCACAACCCACCAACCCACTCCCCACGCCAGCAGCAATGCGCCCAGACGCTGCAGATTCATGGTTTTCATGGGGCTTGCATTGACTGGGCTCAGGCGTTGCTGGAGCCACGCGCTGAGCATCGCGGCCAGCGCGACGACCATCGGCGTCCAGGCATCACGATGGGCCAGTAAAGTGGTGTCGGTTCGATACAGGTCGTCCTGTAGGTCGCCGAACAGCGCGAGGCCTGCCCCCACCTGCAACAGCAGGCCGAAAGCGCGTGCCAGCACTCGTTGCTGACGCAAGCCCAGCCAGAAAACGGCCGCGCCTTCCATGGCCCACGCGGCCGAGGTCCAACGTGCATCCAGCCCGAGGGGTATCGCCAATGAAGCGAATACCACGCCCAGTGCCAGGCAGGTCTCCACTAACAGTAAGGCGCGGACCGGCGCCCGGCCAGACAGTAGGCGCGCCAGGCCTATATAGAGCATTCCCATTACCAGCGCGCTGTAGGCGGGAGCGAACTCCATGTGTTGGACCAGCGCGAACTGCAGGCCGAATCCGACAATCGGTGGGCCAAACAAGATACTGCCGTCGACGTAGTCACCCTGGCGAGCTGACCAGCGCAATATCGCTTCGCGGCTATCGTCTTCGGGCGCGGTGCTCAGCTCTTGCAGTTTGCGTCGAGCGAACAGCAGACCAATCGCCAGATACATCAGGAAAAACAGGATCAGAAACGGCTCTGTGCTCCAGAACAATGCGGACGTGTATGCCTGCAGGCCCCAGACGAAACCGATGCCGAAGGTGCCGACAAAACCGATCAGGTTCAGCAGACGCCAGGCCTTGAACCAGGCGATGGCAAAAACCCCGGTATTGAGCAGTGCGAAGTAACTGAACAGGGCGACATGGCTGCCAGCGCCGGTAGACGTCAGCAGCGGTGCGGCGAATCCGCCGAGTGCCGCCGCCGCAGCCAGACCCAGTGCGTCCTGTTTTACCGCGAGGATCGCCGAGAACACCGTCACCACCACCAGCAGGCCGAACGCCATGTTCGGGTCGAGCAACGCATTCAAACGCATGGCGGCAAATACCGTCAGGTACAGCACGCCGACCCCCGCGCCCTGCAGGATTAATGCGTAATTGCGGTTGCGCCGTCGCAGCCACCAGCCCAGCGCCAGCAATGCCAAGGCGCAGGCGGCAACAGAGGCGTAGCGGGCTTCCAGTGGAATGACCGCACCTTCAGTGGCGTAGCGCAGCAAAAAGGCCAACCCGAGGAACAGCAGCAGCACCCCGACCCGCAGCACGGTATTACCGCCCAGCAGCCAGTTGCGTGCGCCAGCCAATGCGCGCTCGATCATGTTTGGGGTTGCGGGCGTGGAAACCGGGTTCGGCGTTGCTGTTGGCTGGGTCCATTCGTCGTCGACGGGCAGATCCCAAGTCAATTCGGCGGCTGCTTCAAGGGCGGGGGGCACACTGACAAGGGGTTGAGCCGCAGGCGTCGGGGCTTCAGTGTTGTGAGAAACGGATTCGAGGAGGGTAAGGCGTTGCTGAACCGCCTCGAGCTGACGGCCAAGCAGGGTCATGCAAATGGCTTGTCCAAGACCAAGCCCGGCGAGTGCGCCGATTGCAGCACCCACGAAAGACTCGTCCAGGTAACCACCCAGCACGAGACCGACCAGCAGGAGAATCCATTGCACGCGTTGACATCCCTTTATGCGGCTTGCCTGGAGTATATCGGTCCAGGCCGTCGGGGACATGATTTGTAGCGGAGGTCGGCGATGAATTCACTCGCGAAGACGGCACGCCGGGTAACCCGTGTCAGGCCATTCGCGAGTGAGCTCACCCACAGATTTATTCCTCCAGCGCTTTCCAGATGTCGTTCGAATATTCGCGAATGGTTCGGTCCGACGAGAACCAGCCCATCCGTGAAGTATTGAGCACCGCCGAGCGCCACCACTGTTTAGGGTCGTGCCACAGTGTCTGGACCTTGCCTTGAGCCTCCCAATAGGACTCGAAGTCGGCGCACACCAAAAAGCGGTCGTAAGCGATCAATTGATCGATCAGGCCGACATAGCGGTTTGGATCATCCGGTGAGAATACCCCGCCCCGGATCGCTTCCAGCACATCATTGAGCCGCGGTGAACTGGCGATATCGCCAGTGGCGCTGTAATCGCCAATGCGTTTGCGTGCTTCGACCTGTTGTGAGGTCAGGCCGAAGATGAACATGTGCTCAAGTCCGATTCGCTCGCTCATTTCCACGTTGGCACCATCAAGGGTGCCGATGGTCAGTGCGCCATTGAGGCCGAATTTCATGTTGCTGGTGCCCGAGGCCTCCAGGCCTGCTGTGGAGATCTGCTCCGAGAGGTCGGCGGCCGGGATAATACTTTCTGCCAGGCTGACGTTGTAGTTGGGTATGAACACCACTTTGAGCAAGCCGCGCACGGTGGGGTCGTTGTTTACGGTGCGAGCGATGTCATTGGTCAGTTTGATGATCAACTTGGCCGTGTGATAACTGGCGGCTGCCTTGCCGGCAAAAATTTTCACCCGCGGCACCCAGTTAATCTCCGGTTCGGCCCGCATTGCCTGATACAGCGCGATGGTGTGGAACAGGTTCAACAATTGGCGTTTGTATTCGTGGATTCGTTTGACCTGAACGTCGAACATCGCCGTTGGGTCGACCACGATTCCCAGCCGCTCATAAATGAGGGTCGCCAGGGCTTGCTTGCTCTTCAGGCGCTGAGCGGCAAATTGTTGGCGGAACGCTTCCTTCTCGGCGAACGGCTCTAACTCGATCAGGCGTGATTCAGCATTATCCAGAACGTCTGCACCCAAGGCCTCGACCAGCATGCGGGTCAATGGCGGGTTGGCCTGATGCAGCCAGCGCCTAAAGGTGATGCCGTTGGTTTTGTTGTTGATCCGCTCGGGATATAGCTTGTGCAATTCGGCGAACACGGTCTTGCGCATCAATTGGGTGTGCAGCGCCGACACGCCATTCACACTGTGCGAACCCAAAAACGCCAGGTTACCCATGCGCACGCGGCGGCCGTTGTCCTCTTCGATCAGCGAGACAGCGCGCAGCACTTCAAAGTCGTGAATGCCTTTGGCCCGCAATTCGTCGATGTGCAGGGCGTTGATCAGGTAAATGATCTGCATGTGCCGCGGCAGCATCCGCTCCATCAGGCCAACCGACCAGGTCTCCAGCGCCTCGGGAAGCAAGGTGTGGTTGGTGTAGGCCAGGGTGTCGACGGTGATCTTCCAGGCTGAATCCCATGGGATGCCGTGGGTATCGATCAACAAACGCATCAACTCGGCAACGGCGATCGAAGGGTGCGTGTCGTTCATCTGGATCGCGGCGTGATCGGCCAGCGAGTGCAGGGATTCGTGCATGTTCAGGTGGCGTCGCAGCAAATCCTGCAGCGACGCGGAAACGAAGAAGTACTCCTGACGCAGGCGCAGTTCCTGACCGGCTTCGGTGCTGTCGTTGGGGTACAGCACACGGGAAATACTTTCTGCGCGAACGACTTCGGCTACCGCACCAAAGTGATCGCCGGCATTGAAGCGTTCAAGGTGCAGGTCCTCGACCGCCCGTGCCCGCCACAAGCGCAGAGTATTGACGCTCGATCCGCGCCAGCCGACCACCGGGGTGTCGTAAGCAACGGCGCGCACAACTTCTGCCGGACGCCAGACTTGCCGTTGTTCGCCCGCTTCATTGACCAGCGTCTCGACGCTGCCGCCGAAGCCGATCGGGTAAATCACCTCGGCACGCTCGAACTCCCAAGGGTTACCGAAGTCCAGCCAGTTCTCGGTTTGCTCTTGTTGCCAGCCATCGACCACGGCTTGACGGAACAAGCCATGCTCGTAACGAATACCGTAACCATGGGACGCGACACCGAGGGTCGACATGCTCTCCATGAAGCAGGCAGCCAGACGACCGAGACCGCCGTTGCCCAGCGCGGCATCCGGTTCGAGCAAGCGAATGCGCTCGATGTCCACGCCCAGCTCAGTCATGGCTTCACGAGCGATGTCCAGCAGGCCAAGGTTGCTCAGGCTGTCGTAGAGCAGTCGGCCGATCAGGAACTCGAGAGACAGGTAATAAACCCGCTTCTGGCCTTTACGGTAAATCTGTCGGGTGTGGTCCATCCAATGCTCGACCATATGGTCGCGGGCGGCCAGGGCGATGGCTTCGAACCAGTCATGGTCAAACGCGTGATCTGGATCTTTACCCACCGCATAAGTGAGTTTTTCGAGTACAGCGGCACGGAAAGCGGCCACCTCGGCGTCACGAACAAGCGGTTCCTCTGACATCAATACGACCTCTAACGAGCAGACGAATAGGAAGCTGGATGATTAACTCTAGATGGTTCGACACGGGTCCGTCTTTCTGGTTCGCGGGTAATTGCAATTGATGAAAACCCTGCATTGATCGTTCCATCGCGAGCAACCCTTCTCTCTCTCTGGGGGCATGATCATTCTTCGATTCGGGTTTATGATGCTCCACGGCAAAATAAATAGAAGCCCCTGACCGCCCCTTTGGAGCACCTATGCAGACTTTGTACCCACAGATCAAACCTTACGCCCGGCACGATCTGGCCGTGGAAAAGCCTCATGTGCTGTACGTCGATGAAAGCGGTTCGCCCGAAGGTTTGCCAGTGGTTTTCATCCACGGCGGGCCGGGTGCGGGTTGCGATGCCCAGAGCCGTCGGTTTTTTGACCCGAATATGTACCGCATTATTACCTTCGATCAGCGCGGTTGTGGGCGCTCCACCCCCCACGCCAGCCTGGAAAACAATACCACTTGGCATTTGGTCGAAGACCTGGAACGTATTCGTCTGCACCTGGGGATCGAAAAATGGGTGCTGTTCGGCGGCTCCTGGGGTTCGACCCTGGCATTGGCTTACGCTCAGACCCATCCGGAACGCGTCCATGCCTTGATCCTGCGGGGCATCTTTTTGTGCCGGCCACAGGAAATCAACTGGTTCTACCAGGCGGGTGCCAGCCGCTTGTTTCCCGATTATTGGCAGGACTACCTGGCGCCGATTCCGCTGGATGAGCGCCATGACTTGCTGGGCGCCTTCCACAAACGCCTGACGGGCAGCGATCAGATCGCCCAGATGCACGCCGCCAAAGCCTGGTCCACCTGGGAAGGGCGCACGGCGACGCTACGGCCGAATCCGATGGTGGTGGATCGCTTCTCGGAACCGCAGCGCGCGTTGTCTATCGCCCGCATCGAATGCCATTACTTCACCAACAACGCGTTCCTCGAAGAGAATCAGTTGATTCGCGATATGCCCAGGATTGCTCATTTGCCGGGCATCATCGTGCATGGCCGCTACGATGTGATCTGCCCACTGGACAACGCCTGGGAGCTGCATCAAGCCTGGCCCAACAGTGAACTGCAGGTGATCCGCGATGCAGGTCATGCGGCATCCGAGCCGGGCATTACCGATGCGTTGGTGCGCGCAGCCAGCCAGATTGCCCGTCGGTTGCTCGATCTGCCGCCCGAAGAAGCGTGAAAGGCCTGGTATGAAAGGTCTGCTCCAGCGCGTGAGTGGCGCGCACGTCGAAGTGGCGGGTGAGATCGTAGGTGCCATTGATCAGGGCTTGTTGGTATTGATCGGCGTCGAGCCGCAAGATACGCGCGCCAGCGCCGATAAGTTGCTGAGCAAACTGCTGAACTATCGGGTGTTCAGCGACGCCGAAGGCAAAATGAACCTGTCGCTCAGGGATGTCGGTGGCGGTTTGCTGTTAGTGTCGCAGTTCACCTTGGCTGCTGACACCAAAAGCGGCCTGCGGCCGAGCTTTTCAAAAGCCGCACCGCCCGCGCTTGGCGCCGAGTTATTCAGCTATTTGTTAGAGCAGGCGAGAGGCGTGCACGATAAGGTTGCAGCAGGCCAATTTGGTGCGGACATGCAGGTTCATCTGGTCAATGATGGCCCTGTGACATTTTTACTTGAGAGCTAAACAGGCGATTGCCCTGGGCCGCCCTGATTTATCAGGTGAAAAAGCAATAAATACTTCATCGGACCTGATGCGTTGTAACGCGGCCTGCTAGATAATCGCGCGCTACGGGGATCAGCGTTCGTTGACCCGATTGATATAGCCAGAGGCTGGTCCGTCGCCGTTTAGGGAATCATTAGGTCCTTTCGGAGTCGGAACAATGCTCGCCAACCCGGCACTTGATAGCTGGCCGTTGGTTTTATGATCTGTTTTTCGGCGAGGGTTGCTCGTGATTGTTAGTCCCTGTATTGCTCCAATGAAACCCGGTAAACGGTTACGTAGTGCCCTGTTGGCAGGTTCTGCACTGATCTGTCTGTTCAGCGCAGGCCAGCTTTGGGCGTTCAGCCTGGACGATGTTGCGGCCAAGGCCAAAGACATGGCCGGGCAGAAGTACGAAGCTCCGAAGAGCAATCTGCCGAACGAATTTCGCGACATGAAGTTCGCGGATTATCAAAAAATCCGTTTTCTTCAAGAAAAGGGCGTGTGGGCTGGGGAAAAGACACCCTTCAAGCTGTCCTTTTATCACCAGGGCATGCACTTCGACACGCCGGTCAAAATCAATGAAGTCACGGCGACCGATGTACAGGAATTCAAGTACGACCCTGGCCGGTTCGATTTTGGCGACATGAAGTTCGACCCGAAAGCCACCGAAAAACTCGGTTACGCAGGCTTTCGCGTGCTTTACCCGATCAATAAAGATGATAAGAACGACGAGATCATGACGATGCTGGGCGCGAGCTACTTCCGCGTGATTGGCAAAGGTCAGGTCTACGGCTTGTCTGCGCGCGGTATGGCTATCGACACCGCAATGCCATCGGGTGAGGAGTTCCCGCGTTTCACCGAGTTCTGGATCGAGCGTCCACAACCGGACGACAACCATCTGGTGATCTTTGCACTGCTGGACTCTCCACGTGCGACAGGCGCCTATCAACTGACCTTGCGTCCGGGCACCAACACCCTCGTCGACGTCAAGTCGCGCATGTTCCTGCGCGATAAAGTTGGCAAACTGGGCGTCGCTCCACTGACCAGCATGTACCTGTTCGGCGCCAATCAGCCGTCCAAAGTACTGAACTATCGCCGCGAACTGCATGACTCCAGCGGTCTGTCGATTCAGGCCGCCAATGGCGAGTGGATCTGGCGTCCGTTGAACAACCCGAAACACCTCGCGGTCAGCAGCTTCTCGGTGGAAAACCCGCGTGGCTTCGGTCTGCTTCAGCGTGGCCGTAACTTCAGCCACTACGAAGACCTGGATGATCGTTATGACAAACGCCCAAGTGCCTGGATCGAACCGAAAGGCGACTGGGGCAAAGGCACCGTTGATCTGGTAGAAATCCCGACTGCCGACGAAACCAACGACAACATCGTTGCGTTCTGGAAGCCGGAAGTCATTCCTGAGCCAGGCCAGCCGATGGAGTTCAACTATCGCCTGCACTGGACCATGGACGAAAGCTCCATCCATTCCCCTGATCTGGGCTGGGTCAAGCAGACCCTGCGCTCTACAGGTGACGTCAAACAGTCCAATCTGATCCGTCAGCCTGACGGCAGTGTGGCTTTCCTGGTCGACTTCGAAGGCCCGGTGCTCGCAAAACTGGGTGAAGACCCGGCGATCCGCAGCCAAGTGACCACTGACGACAACACTGAGTTGGTAGAAAACAATCTGCGCTACAACCCGGTGACCAAAGGCTGGCGTCTGACGTTGCGCCTGAAAGCCAAAGATTCGGGCAAGTCGATCGACATGCGCGCTTATCTGCTTCGTGAAGTTCCTGCCGAGCCTGGTAAGGAACCTGCGGCAATTGTTGCTGACAAAGCAGATAAGAAAGTAGAGAAGAAGGTCGAGAGCAAAGTGGCTCCGAAAGAAGAGAAAACCGTCATAGTCAAGGCTGACACGGCTAAACCCGCCGAGGCGAAAGGCGACTCCACAAAAGCAGACGTAGCGAAGGCCGACTCGACAAAAGCAGACGCTGCAAAAGCAGAAGTAGCGAAGGCCGATGTCGCGAAAGACAAAGATGGCAAACAGATCCCGCAGCCTGAAGCCGAGACTGCCCCCACTAATCCGGAACCGGCCAAGAATGTACAAATCTTGACCGAGACCTGGAGCTATCAGTTGCCTGCCGATGAGTAATGTCCAGTCTGTGCCAGAGTCTCTGACCGAGTACCTGGCACATTTGCCGATGAGCGATGAGCAGCGGGCGGAACTCGCCAGCTGCACCTCGTTCACCGAGCTGCACCAGCGTCTTTCAACGCAGCCATTCACCGATAGCGCCGAGGCCGCTCAGGCTTCGGTTGGCCGTCGTTTGACATTGACCACCGCTGACGAGCTGGAAGAAGCTGAAATGCTCGTCCTCGACGCCAGTGGTCGGGTCTGCCTGAAAGCCACGCCGCCGATTCGTCGTACCAAAGTCATCCCTGAGCCATGGCGCACCAATATCCTGGTGCGTGGCTGGCGCCGTCTGATGGGTCGCAAGAATCTTCCCTCACCGCCCCAGCGCGAGCTGCCTTCGGCACGCTGGCGTTTTGTCGGCTCATTGCGCCGTTACATCTTGCTGGTGCTGATGCTGGGTCAAACCGTCGTTGCCACTTGGTACATGAAAGGGATCATGCCTTACCAAGGCTGGTCCTTCGTGTCACTGGATGAAATCACTCGCCAGACATTGTTCCAGACTGCGGTGCAAGTGCTGCCCTATGCCTTGCAGACCAGCATTCTATTGCTGTTCGGGATTTTGTTCTGTTGGGTCTCGGCCGGCTTCTGGACGGCGTTGATGGGCTTTCTCGAATTGCTCACCGGGCATGACAAATACCGCATTTCCGGGGCCAGCGCAGGTAACGAACCCATCGAAGCCGGTGCTCGTACCGCCATCGTGATGCCGATCTGTAATGAAGACGTTCCTCGTGTGTTCGCCGGTCTGCGCGCTACTTTTGAATCGGTAGCCGCCACGGGCGACCTGGACCGCTTTGACTTTTTCGTCCTCAGTGATACCAACGACTCCGATATCGCCGTCGCCGAACAGCAGGCCTGGCTTGAGGTCTGCCGTGAAAGCGAAGGCTTCGGCAAGATCTTCTATCGTCGCCGTCGTCGTCGGGTAAAACGCAAAAGCGGCAACCTCGATGACTTCTGCCGTCGCTGGGGCGGTGAATACCGCTACATGGTCGTGCTCGATGCCGACAGCGTCATGAGCGGTGAATGCCTGACCAGTCTGGTGCGTTTGATGGAAGCCACCCCGGACGCCGGCATTATCCAGACCGCGCCACGCGCGTCGGGCATGGACACGCTGTATGCGCGCATGCAGCAGTTCGCTACCCGTGTGTACGGGCCGCTGTTTACCGCCGGTTTGCACTTCTGGCAGTTGGGCGAATCCCACTACTGGGGGCACAACGCGATCATCCGCATGAAGCCGTTCATCGAGCACTGCGCCTTGGCGCCGTTGCCCGGTAAAGGGGCTTTCGCCGGGGCTATTCTGTCTCACGACTTCGTCGAAGCCGCGCTGATGCGCCGTGCCGGTTGGGGCGTGTGGATTGCTTATGATTTGCCCGGCAGTTACGAAGAGTTGCCGCCTAACCTGTTGGATGAACTCAAGCGTGACCGCCGTTGGTGTCACGGTAACTTGATGAACTTCCGGCTGTTCTTGGTCAAAGGTATGCACCCGGTACACCGTGCGGTGTTCCTGACCGGGGTGATGTCGTACCTGTCGGCACCGTTATGGTTCTTCTTCCTTGTGCTGTCGACTGCCTTGTTGGCGGTTAACACGCTCATGGAGCCGCAGTACTTCATGGAGCCACGTCAGCTGTATCCGTTGTGGCCACAATGGCACCCGGACAAAGCTGTCGCGCTGTTCTCGACCACCATCGTGTTGCTGTTCCTGCCCAAACTGCTCAGCATTATTCTGATCTGGGCCAAGGGTTCGGTAGGTTTTGGCGGTCGGATCAAAGTGACCCTGTCGATGCTGATGGAAATGCTGTTTTCGGTGCTGTTGGCACCGGTCCGCATGCTGTTCCACACGCGCTTCGTACTGGCCGCGTTCCTCGGTTGGGCCGCGACCTGGAACTCGCCGCAGCGTGACGATGACTCCACGCCATGGAGCGAAGCGGTCAAGCGCCACGGTCCGCAAACGCTTTTGGGTTTGTGCTGGGGTCTGCTGGTCGCCTCGCTGAACCCAAGCTTCCTATGGTGGCTGGCCCCGATTGTCGGCTCGTTGATGCTGTCGATTCCGGTTTCGGTGATTTCCAGCCGGGTCGGTTTGGGCCTCAAGGCGCGGGACGAGAAACTCTTCCTGATCCCTGAAGAGTACGCGCCGCCAAAAGAGCTGGTCGCGACCGATCATTACACCCATGAAAACCGTTGGCATGCGTTGAAACAGGGCTTCATTCGGGCCGTGGTCGATCCACAGCAGAACGCACTGGCATGCGCCTTGGCGACGTCGCGGCACACGCAGTCCGAGCCGATTGAATGGACGCGCATCGAGCGGGTTCGTCAGGCGATGAAAGTCGGGCCGGATAAACTCAGCAACCAGGAACGCCTGATGCTGTTGAGTGACCCGGTAGCCTTGGCGCGACTGCATGAACAGGTCTGGAGCGAAGGTCATCCTGAGTGGCTCGCCGCGTGGCGTCAGTCGATCGAAGCCGATCCGCATGCGCCTCTGCTGCCGTTGCAACCTGCCACCCATGTTGCCCCGCACCAACTGGCTAACGCCTGATAGCGCGGTAAAAAAGCGCCCTTGAGGTCACTCCTCAAGGGCGTTTTTTTTGGAATGGAATAAACAGCGTGTAGACGATTTCGCTCCGTTTTCGACGCTGCACCTACACCCGAAACCGCCCCACCAGCCCCTGCAAATGAGTCCCCAATCGCGCCAGTTCGACACTTGACGCTGCCGTTTCCTCGCTGGCCGCTGCCGTCTGTTCGGCGATATCACGCACGTTCAGTACGCTGCGGGTGATTTCCTCGGCGACGGCGCTTTGTTCCTCCCCTGCGGTCGCGATCTGCTGGTTCATGCTCTGGATGGTCGAGACAGTGAGCGTGATGTGTTCCAGGGCGCCGCCGGCCCGACGGCTCAATTCGACGCTGCTGTCCGACAGGGTGCGGCTGTTGTCCAACGTGGTTACCACCTGCTGGGTGCCGTTCTGCAAGGCGGCGATCAGCTCTTCGATCTCTTCGGTGGATTGCTGGGTGCGTTGCGCCAGGCTGCGCACCTCGTCCGCAACCACTGCGAAACCACGGCCCGCTTCACCGGCGCGTGCGGCTTCAATGGCGGCGTTCAGGGCCAGCAGATTGGTTTGCTGCGACACTGATTTGATCACGTCGAGCACGCTGCCAATTTTATCGCTTTCCAGCTTGAGTTGGTTCATCGCCACGGTTGAGTTGCCGACCTCAACGGCCAGACTCTCAATCAGGGTAATGGCTTCAGCTACCACTTTGTCGCCCTCGCGGGCCTGCTGATCGGCCTGGACTGCGGCGTTCGACGCTTCCTCGGCATTGCGGGCGACCTCCCGTACAGTTGCTGTCATCTCGTTCATGGCGGTGGCGACCTGATCGGTTTCATCTTTTTGGCTGTTCACGCCGACACTGGTCTGCGCCGTCACCGCAGACAACTGCTCTGCGGCGCTGGCGATTTGCGAAACACCGTCGCCAATTCCGCCGATCAGCTCACGCAGGCTCAGGGTCATTTGCTGCATGCTGGCCTGCAGTTGGCCCATTTCATCGCGGCGCTCGATGACCAGGTCTTTGCTCAAGTCGCCTTGAGCAATGCGTCCGGCCGCAGTCAGTGTTTGTTGCAGGGGGACGATGATCTGTCGTGTTATTAGCCAAGCAGCAAAGAGCCCGAACAGCAGCGCCATAGAGGCAACGCTGATCAAGGTGGTGCGCGCCCGCGCCGCCTCGGTATCGCGCTGAGCGGTCTGGCGGTTACTCAGCTCGGCGCTGGAGGCGAGCAACGTGTTACCCAGCGCTTCCATGCTCTCTTGTGCGGCCTCGGCCTTGATCTGAATGTCTTTGAATTGGCTTAGTTTGTCGCGATAGTTCTGTAAAGTCTGATTGGCTTGTTGCAGCCCGGAGACATTGGCGTCGGCTTGATCCTCGGATATCTGGCTAACCTCTTTGAGTGCTTCATTGATGGCTGCAATCGCCGCAAGTTCATATCGCTCCTGACCGCTGAAGGTATAAGCCTGCACTTGATAGCGCGCAGCCTCGATCTGCTGCCGCAGCTGAGAGATGTTGGTAAATTCGCCCAGCCGTTCGTTGCTGTCCTGCTCTTGGCTGACGGCCTTCAGTACCTCGGTTTCCACCTGTGCCACCGTTTTCATGGCCTGCACGGATTGTTGCTCAAGCAGTTCGCGGATGTTGCCGCGTGCCTTCAATGTCTGCCCAAGTTCGGTGAAGGTCCTTTCAAAGCTGCGTACCGTCTCACTCTGGTTCGATAGCAACGCGAGGCTGACCGGGTCGTCCATGGTGCTGCGTAACGCATTGAGCTGTACTTGGAGTTCGTTAAGGCGCTTTAGCACTGTGGCGGCACTCTCCGGTGTATTTTCAACGCGAAAGGTGATCCGCTCAATCCGCAGGTCCTTGCTCGCGTTGGTCAACTGGCCGATGCCCGTCAGCTTTTCGGAGCGGTCGATCATGGTGTCGAGCGCATGCCAGCCCGTCACGGTGATCGCCAGAGTCAGCAGTAAGACCAGGCCGAAGCCCAGTGCGAGTTTAAGCTTGACGCTTGTATTACCCAGAGCCTGGGTCAGGGTTCGGAACATGAGAGTTCTCCTGCAAGGGATGCGAAAAGAAGGCAAAACATCGTTGTGCCTGGTTAACGCATCGGCAGGGGAAGGGGTCGCTCGACCTGAACAGGTCGTAGGAAAAGTCTGAAAATAACTGATAGATGTCACATGCGCTGTAGGAGGGACTGGACCGTCTTGTCTGCGAAGGCCCAGCAGCGCGGTGTCTGGCCGACCTGGTTGTCTGGTCTTCGCAGACAAGTCTGCTCCTACAGATATGTGTTGTTTTACACCCTGAACTTGCCCACCAACATTTGTAGATGGTTGCCCAGTCGCGCCAGTTCGACACTGGATGCTGCGGTTTCTTCACTGGCTGCGGAGGTTTGCTCGGAGACGTCGCGTACGTTCAATACGCTGCGGTTGATCTCTTCGGCGGTAGCGCTTTGTTGTTCGGCTGCGGCGGCGATTTGCTGGTTCATGCCCTGGATCGCTGACACGGTGCGAGCAATATTCTCCAGCGAGCTGCCGGCTCGGCGCGTCAGTTCGACACTGCTGACGGTCAGGCTGCGGCTGTTGTCCATGATGGTCGCCACGTGCTGGGTGCCTTTTTGCAGGCCGGCGATCAGCGCCTCGATCTCTTCGGTGGATTTTTGCGTGCGCTGGGCAAGGCTGCGCACTTCATCGGCCACCACGGCGAAACCACGACCGGCTTCCCCTGCTCGCGCGGCTTCAATGGCGGCGTTGAGCGCCAGGAGGTTGGTCTGTTGCGCAACCGATTTGATCACGTCGAGCACACTGCCAATCTTGTCGCTTTCACGCTTGAGTTCAGTCATCGCGTCGGTGGAGTTGCCGACTTCACTGGCCAGACGTTCGATTTGGGTGATGGCCTCCTTGACCACCCGGTCGCCTTCACGCGCCTGTTGATCAGCGGCAACGGCGGCTTCAGACGCTTCTTCGGCATTGCGCGCGACCTCCTGAACAGTGGCCGTCATTTCGTGCATGGCCGTGGCCACCTGATCGGTTTCGACCTTCTGGCTGTTAACCCCGGCACTGGTTTGTTCGGTCACAGCGGACAACTCTTCAGCGGCGCTGGCTATTTGCGTCACACTGTCGCTGATGCCCCCAATCAAGGCACGCAAGTTGACGGTCATGCGCTGAATACTGTTCTGCAACTGGCCTATCTCGTCCTTGCGCTCGACGTGTAAATCCTGGCTCAAATCACCTGAAGCGACACGTTCCACGACGTGGAGCGTGTGCAGCAGCGGGGTGACGATCTGGCGGGTGATAGCCCAAGCCGCAATGACACCGAACAGCAGTGCCAGGGCCGTTGCGATGCCGAGCATGGAGCGAGCTTGAGCGCTATCAGCATCGCGCTTGAGGTTTTGTGAAGCAGACAGTTGGCTGCTGAGTGTCAGCAGGCTATCACCCAGCCCCGACATTTTTGCCAGCGCTTGCTGGTTCAGCAGTTGGGCATCACGGTATTGGCCCACGGCACCGCGATAGGCCTTGAGGGCATCGCTGGCGTCTTTGAGTTTGCCCAGATACTCGGACGGTATCGAGCCCGGCAGCGTGTTAAGTCCGGTCAGCGCGGCGTCGATAGCGGTGTTGGCGTTTTGCTCGAACTCAGGCTTGCCACTGTAGGTGTAGCTGCGCACCTCAAAGCGTGCCTGCTGGATCAGCTTGCTCAGTTCCACAACACCGTTGAACGCCAGAATGCTATCGCCCTTGAGCAACGATTCTTCGATGCCGGAGACATGCTCCACGGCACGGTCGGCGGTAGCGCCCAGATTCACGCGACTCGCTTCCCGGGTTTGAATGGCTTGGGTCATGTCGGCGAAAGCGCGACGGTAGCTTGCGCTGGCCTGGCTCTGCTGATCAAGCATGTCCTGATCAGCCTTGTTCTGAATCTTGGTTGTTGCAGTGCGCAGATTTTGCTCGACCTTATCGAGAACGCCAGTTACCGCGGCTGCGGACTCGGCGCTAGGTTGTGCTTCGTAATGTTGTCGGGCGACACGCAGGTCCCTGTTCAAGTCATTGAGTTGGGTGATCGACGCCAGCTTGTCACCCCGATCAATCAGCGAGGTCATGCTCAGCCAGCCCGTAAGGGTGATAACGATTGTGAGCAACAGCACCAGACCGAAGCCGATACCCAGTTTCAGGCTGACACTTATATTTCCGAGGCTTCGGACTAACCAACTGTACATGACGGCTCCCTGAGGTGAACTTGTTATAGCGTCCTCCTGCATCGGCTGCAGGGATCGGAACTGAAGCGCGTTGGTCGATAAAGTCGGACTAATTGCGTAGGAGATTTCGACCATTGCTCCATGCTGCGTCGTAAATCGAGTCTTGAAGATCGATGTGGGAATCTTCTTTAGAACAGGCGGGCGAGCAGGGCCGTGACAGCGGTTTCGACCCGCAGGATGCGTTCGCCGAGCTGGACCGGCTGGAGGCCAGCCTTGCTCAACAAGTCGATTTCGTAGGGGATCCAGCCGCCTTCCGGGCCGATGGCCAATGTGATGGACTGATCGGTGCCGCGCGGGCAGGCAGGGTAGTCACCCGGATGACCGACCAGACCCAGGCTGCCTTCAACCAGCTGAGGCAGACGGTCTTCGACGAACGGCTTGAAGCGTTTTTCGATCAGAATCTCTGGCAGTACGCAATCGCGTGCCTGTTCCAGACCCAATACAAGCTGTTCACGGATGGCTTCGGGCTCCAGAAACGGTGTTTGCCAGAAGCTTTTTTCCACCCGATAGCTGTTGAGTAGAATCACTCTGGGCACGCCCATGGTTGCGATTGTCTGAAACACCCGGCGCAGCATCTTCGGCCTGGGTAAGGCCAGCAGCAGGGTCAGGGGCAGTTTGGCCGGTGGCGCGCGATCAAGGCTGATCTGCAATTCGGCTTCATGGCTTTCCAGGCGCAGCAATTCGCCAGTACCTAGCAAACCACCGATGCGGCCTACACGCAGGCTGTCGCCAACGACTGCGCGATGCACCTCTTGCATGTGCTTCAGGCGGCGGTCGCGCAGGATGACTCTGTCAGCTGCGATAAAGTCAGCTTTTTCGAGCAGCAGCAGGTTCACGGCTGGGTCGCAGGCGGCTGGTCGTGTTTGTCAGAGTCCTCATCCGTCTGGTCATCCGGGTGATCGCCACGCTTGACGATCAATCCGCTGCACAACACGCCGATCTCGAACAGCAGCCACATTGGCACCGCAAGCAACGTCTGCGAAAAGATGTCCGGCGGTGTCAGAATCATGCCGACCACGAAGCAGCCAATGACCACGTACGGGCGCATTTTTTTCAAGTATTTGACATCGACGATGCCGATCCATACCAGCAACACCACCGCTACCGGGATCTCGAAAGCGACACCGAAGGCGAAGAACAAGGTCATGACAAAGTCCAGGTAACTGGCGATGTCAGTCATCATCGAAACGCCTTCCGGGGTCACGCTGGCGAAGAAGTGGAAAATCAGCGGGAACACCAAAAAGTACGCGAAGGCCATGCCTGAATAGAACAGGATAATGCTCGAAACCAGCAGCGGCACGGCGACGCGCTTTTCATGCTTGTACAGACCGGGTGCAATAAAGCCCCATATCTGGTGCAGGATCACCGGCATCGCCAGAAACAGCGAGCACATCATGGTCAGCTTGAACGGTGTCAGGAACGGCGAGGCCACGTCGGTGGCGATCATCGTCGCGCCTTCGGGCAAATACACCCGCAGAGGTGCGGAAACCAGGGTGTAGATCTTTTGGGTGAAGTAAAACAACCCGGCAAAGATCAGGAAAATTGCCACAACGCAACGCAACAGGCGTGTGCGCAGCTCGGTGAGGTGCGAGATCAGCGGCATTTGCTGATCGTTTTCCGGGATATCAGCGCTCATGGGGCTCGCGGTGGCAAAGAAGAATCGTTGACGGGCGGTGCGCTTGGCACCGGGCTGACGTGTGCGACCGGGGCAGCCTCGGCTGGAGCTGCTGGAGCTGCTGGAGCAACGGGGACCGGGACAACGGCAACCGGTTCAGTCGCGACGACGGGCGTTTCCGGCTGCGATGCCGGTGTCGGCGGCGCGATGGTCTGTGCCTCGACTGGCGGGCTGACCGTCGCGACGGGCTCGACCGGTGCCTGTTGCGGCGCGAAAATCTTTTTGGCTTCCTGCTCTAACGACAGAATGTGCTCGTTGTGCAGCTGCCGACGAATTTCATCGGCACCGATTTCGCGCTCGACTTCCTGTTTGATCGCATTGAAGCTGCGCTTCAGCCGCCCGACCCAAAGGCCAGCAGTACGTGCAGCACCCGGCAGGCGCTCGGGGCCAAGCACCAGCAGGGCAACGAGGCCGACGAGCAGCAGTTCAGAGAAGCTGATACCAAACATTCAACACGACCTAGTCTTTGCGGATTGGCTCTTCGACTTTATGTGCTTGCGCGTCGATGGTCTGTGGCTCATGCAGGGTCGAACCCTGAGGCGCCTGCTGCGGTTGCATCGGCGGCTGCTGTTCAGCAGGTTTCTCTTCATCGTTCATGGCTTTGCGGAAGCCTTTGATTGATTCGCCAACATCCGTACCCAAGCCTTTGAGTTTCTTGGTGCCGAACACCAATACGACGACAACCAAAATGATGAGCCAGTGTTTCCAGTCAAAAATACCCATGAAACTTTCCTCCTCGAGGTGCGTGTTTAGTCGGCAGAGCGTGCGGCTTTTTCAGCGTGCCCGGACAGCCCGAAGCGCCGATCCAGTTCATCGAGTACAGCTTGCGGATGCTGACCCAAAGCTGCAAGCATCACCATGCTGTGAAACCACAGGTCCGCGGTCTCATAGATGACATCACTGCAATCACCGCTGATGGCGGCATCCTTGGCAGCGATGATGGTTTCGACCGATTCTTCACCGACCTTTTCCAGAATCTTGTTCAAACCCTTGTGGTACAGGCTGGCGACATAAGAACTGTCGGCAGCGGCGCCCTTGCGTGCTTCAAGCACTTCGGCCAGACGGGCCAGGGTGTCAGTCATGTGTGTGTCCTGCCTGATAGATAGCGTGCGGGTCTTTGAGCACCGGGTCGACAACCTTCCAGCCGGCATCGTCGTACACCCGGTAGAAGCAGCTTTCACGACCCGTGTGGCAGGCAATCCCGCCGATCTGTTCGACCTTCAGGATAATCACGTCGGCATCGCAGTCCAGGCGCAATTCGTGAAGCTTCTGCACATGCCCGGATTCTTCACCTTTGCGCCAGAGTTTGCCACGGGAACGCGACCAATAAATGGCCCGGTTCTCGGTCGCGGTCAAGCTCAGCGCTTCGCGATTCATCCAGGCCATCATCAGCACGCGTCCGGTTTCATGGTCCTGGGCAATCGCAGGCACCAAACCATCGCTGTTCCAGTGAATCTCGTCCAGCCAGTCTTTCATCGTCGACTCCGCAAGCCGGGCCTTGAGGCCTCGGCGATTGAATAGTGTGCCAGCGACCTGCGCTGCTGGCTATCGGCGCACGACCAGATACAGACCTGCCACCAACATGACCCAGGCTGGCCATGCTGCCAGCGCGACCAGGGCCGTGCCGCTGGCAGCCAGGGTCGAGCCCAGTACCGCGCCGCCTGCCAGTAAACCTGCGCCAGTCAGACGCAACGCCCAGCCGTCGCCACGCTCACGCCACGCGGGCTGCGGTGCGGAGGCGTGGGGCTTGGACATGCGCTCCAGCAGGTCGCGGGTCATGTTGGCCAGGTGGGGTATCTGTTCAACCTGCGTGTGCAGGTTGTGCAGCAGGGTTTTCGGGCTGACGCGCTCGCGCATCCAGCGCTCCAAAAACGGTTGAGCGGTGCTCCACAGGTCAAGTTCCGGGTACAGTTGGCGCCCCAGACCCTCAATGTTGAGCAGGGTTTTTTGTAACAGCACCAATTGTGGCTGGACTTCCATGTTGAAGCGGCGTGCGGTCTGGAACAGACGCATCAGCACCTGGCCGAACGAAATGTCTTTAAGCGGCTTCTCGAAAATCGGTTCGCAAACAGTGCGGATCGCGGCTTCGAATTCGTTGAGCTTGGTATGCGCCGGCACCCAGCCCGAGTCGATGTGCAACTGGGCCACGCGACGATAGTCACGCTTGAAGAACGCAAACAGGTTGCGCGCCAGATAGTCCTGGTCTTCGGGCGTCAGGCTGCCGACGATGCCGCAGTCGATGGCGATGTACTGCGGGCTCCAAGGCTGCACGGTGCTGACGAAAATGTTGCCGGGATGCATGTCGGCATGAAAGAAGCTGTCACGAAATACTTGGGTGAAGAAAATCTCCACGCCGCGCTCGGCGAGCATTTTCATGTCGGTGCGCTGATCGGCCAGGGTCGCGAGGTCCGTGACCTGAATGCCGTAGATGCGCTCCATCACCAGTACTTTGGGGCGGCACCAGTCCCAATAGACTTGAGGCACGTAGAGCAGCGGCGAGCCTTCGAAGTTGCGTCGCAGCTGGCTGGAGTTGGCGGCCTCGCGCAACAAATCGAGTTCGTCGTAGATGGTCTTTTCGTAATCGCTGACCACCTCTACCGGATGCAGCAGACGTGCATCGGCCGAGAGCCGTTCGGCCACGCGGGCCAGTATGAACAACCACGCCAGATCCTGGCTGATGATCGGTTTGAGGCCGGGGCGCACGACTTTGACCACCACCTCTTCGCCGGTTTTCAACTGCGCGGCATGCACCTGCGCGACCGAGGCAGAGGCCAGCGGTGCGACATCGAAGCGGCTGAACACGGCACTGATTTTTGCGCCGAGCTGCTCTTCGATCAGGCCGATGGCCTGCTGCGAATCGAACGGCGGTACGCGGTCCTGCAAGTGCATCAACTCGTCGGCGATGTCCTCGGGGAGCAGATCGCGGCGGGTGGAGAGCAGCTGGCCGAATTTTATGAAAATCGGCCCGAGGTCCTGCAGCGCCATGCGCAAGCGTGCGCCACGGCTCAGCTCCAGGGGTTTACGCGGGAACCAGCGCCACGGCATGGCATAACGCAGGGCGAGCATCCACCAGGGCAGCGGCAGGGCAAACAACAAGTCATCGAGACGGTAGCGGATCACGACGCGTTGGATGCGAAACAGACGGCGGACGGCAAGCAGCTTCATGCGTTATCGCTGGATTTGAGGGAGAGGGCAAGGCGCTCGAAGCGCGCCTCGAGACGTTCAAGGTCGAGCCTGGTCTGGTCCAGCTCGGCGAAGCGGGCTTCGGCTTCACGTTGGCCGACCAGGGTGCGCGATTCCTCACTGAGGTAGTCGGCGAGGTTGTGCGTGAGGTTGGTCAGGCTGTCGCGGGTCCAGCGGGCGCTGCTGCGCAGTTGGCCCCCGAGCAAAGGACTGGCGACCGGACCGAGCCAGCGCGAGAGTTCGTACTCCCAGTCCAGCTCAAGGTCTTGCAGCACGCCGACCAGTTCCAGCAATACGGCGCTGTCGCCTTCAAGCTCGACTTCAGGGCCATGCAGTACGGCGGTTTTGTCCTGGCTCAGGGCTAGACGCAGCAAACTCGAGGCTGGCGCACGCAGGGTACAGTCGGCCTCAGCGGCCCAGTGTGCCGCCAACAGCAAGCCTTCATCGCTGGGCAAAATGAACAGCTGAAAGGCCGGGTTACGGCAATCGACTGCAATCATCTTGCCTGCCAGGCGTTCGAGGCGTGGCAGGGCGGTGCTGTCCATGCGCAGCACACGGTTGATGCCGAGCTCGACGCTGGCGAGCAAGCCGCTGAGTAACATCAGGGCTTGATGCCGCGATGCAGGGCAACGATGCCTGCGGTCATGTTGTGATAGGTCACACGGTCGAAACCGGCTTCTACCATCATCGACTTGAGGGTTTCCTGATTCGGGTGCATGCGGATCGACTCCGCCAGATAGCGGTAGCTTTCCGAGTCATTGGTAATCAGTTTGCCCATCAGCGGCATGAACGCGAATGAGTAAGCGTCGTAGGCCTTGGACATCAGCGCGTTGGTCGGTTTGGAAAACTCCAGGACCAACAAGCGCCCGCCGGGCTTGAGGACACGCAGCATCGAGCGCAGGGCGTCTTCTTTATGCGTCACGTTGCGCAGGCCGAAGGCGATGGTCACGCAGTCGAAATGGTTGTCCGGGAACGGCAGCTTTTCCGCGTCGGCCTGGACGAACTTGACGTTGCCAGCCACACCCAGGTCCAGCAGACGGTCGCGGCCGACTTTCAACATCGAGGCGTTGATGTCCGCCAGTACGACTTCGCCGGTCGGACCGACCAGATGCGAAAACTTTCTTGCCAGATCGCCAGTGCCGCCAGCGATGTCCAGCACGCGATTGCCCGTGCGTACGCCAGACAACTCGATAGCAAAGCGCTTCCACAACCGGTGCATGCCACCGGACAGCAGGTCGTTCATCAAGTCGTACTTGGCCGCAACGGAGTGGAAAACCTCAGCGACTTTCTCGGCTTTCTGGCTTTCCGGTACGTTTTTGTAGCCGAAGTGAGTGGTGGGTTCGGCATCGCTGCCTTTGCGCGGATCGTTCATATCGCTGTCACCGGAATAAAGTGGGGCCATTCTAATCGTCGGGGCAGCCTTTGTCTTGACAAGGCTCATGGTTGACATCTCCTCTTGGTCTCGCTGCTCATGGTGGCGCGATATAGAATGTGGCTCGAAACCGACCAAGGAGTCCTTGCATGGCCCAAATAACTGTTGAACGTGAACACGCCCTTGGCCGCGAAGCTGCGCGGGAAAAGGCCGAGCATCTGGTGCTCAAGCTGGCGGATAAATATGCGCTGAAACCGACATGGTCAGGCGATGTAGTGGAGCTCGAGGGCAAGGGCGCCAAGGGGAAAATCGAGGTCGAAGACACATTGATCAGGGTCAGCATCGAGCTGAACTTTTTCCTCTCGGCAATGAGCGGCGCGATCAAATCCGAGGTGGAGAGGGTCCTGGACAAAGAACTGCTGGCTTGAATTCCTGAATCCCCTCGCGGCTGTGTGATGTTTATCGATTAAACGCGTTACCGCTCCACAGCCCGCCCCCCCCCGCAAAATAGCCACCAACCTAGGGTGAGCATTCTAATTTTTCTGATTATTTTGTGCTCATGCCCATCAACCCGTGGGCAGTTCCTCCAACCTTTTTGAGCGTGAGGTGCACCATGGCCAAAGTAGCCCTGAAGAAGAAAGTTGATGCCGAGCAAGCCACGGCCCTTTCCGAAGTAAAACTGTATGCCCGCAAAATCTGGCTGGCTGGCTTGGGTGCCTACTCCAAGGCCGGTCAAGAAGGCGCCGAGTATGTAAAAGACTTGATCAAGACCGGCGAAGAAGTTGAAAAAAAGGGTAAGAAAATCGTCGACAAGCAGCTCGATGCGGCCAACAGCGAGATCGACACGATCAAAGACGACGTGGCAGGCGTCAAGGGCAAGTTCGAAGTGCAACTTCATAAAGTCGAGAAGGCTTTTGACCGCCGTGTTGGCCGCGCCTTGAATCGGTTTGGCATTGCGTCTAAACATGATGTTGAGACACTCTCTGCTAAGCTCGATGGGCTGACGGCATTGCTTGAACGTGTCGCGCATAAACAATAAGGAGATCGGGATGGCTGGCAAAAAGAAGATTGAAAAAGAAGGCAGCTCCTGGATTGGCGAGGTTGAAAAATACTCCCGTCAAATCTGGCTGGCTGGTTTAGGCGCTTACTCAAAAATCAGCAATGACGGCAGTAAGCTTTTCGAAACCCTGGTCAAAGACGGCGAGAAGGCCGAAAAGCAGACCAAGAGCGGCGTCGACAAGCAAGTCGATGCAGCGAAGGCAACAGCGCAATCGGCAAAATCCCGAGTGGGCGACGTCAAGGACCTTGCGCTGGGTAAGTGGAGCGAGCTCGAAGGTGCTTTCGACAAACGCCTGAACAGCGCCATCTCGCGCCTCGGTGTCCCAAGCCGCAACGAAGTCAAGGCACTGCACAGCAAGGTCGATCTCCTGACTAGGCAAATCGAGAAACTGACCGGCGCGTCGGTGACGCCTGTGTCCTCCAAAGCCGCTGCAAAACCTGCGGCTAAACCCGTAGCCAAGGCAACGGCCAAGGCAGTGGCCAAACCCGCGGCTAAAGCGCCGGCCAAAACGGCAGCCGCCAAGCCAGCCGCGAAACCGGTTGCCAAGCCTGTTGCCGCGAAATCGGTAGCTAAACCAGCCGCCACCAAGCCCGCAGCAGCGAAAGCACCCGCAGTGAAAAAAGCAGCAGCACCCAAGCCCGCTGCGGCCAAACCTGCAGTAGCAGCAACGCCAACTGCCGTTGCTGCTTCAGCGGCAACCCCTGCGCCAGCAACGACCGCTGCGTCGACGCCCGCCAGCCAGTCCTGATTTTTACGGACTGCCAAAAGCCCGGCCGCAAGGTCGGGCTTTTTCGTTTGTGCGTTACCTGTTAGAGAGACATAAGTGCAGCACGTGACGAGTCGTTGCGTGATGGAGTGGTCGGTTTCAACTACTCCTCCAGATAATGCATCGCCAGCTTCTCCACCCCCTGCCGCGAGTCGGGGATCAGGTGGGGCGCGACCAGCATCATGATCTGGTAGACAACGACGCGTACTTCGCCTTCTTTGCCGAGGATGCGTTGGTAGTCCAGGGAGAACAGCAGGGTCATGCTGATCTGTTCCACCAGTTGCCCCAGCGCTTGTGTGTCGCTGACCAGTTGCCTCTGTGCTTTCAGCTGTGCCAGTAACGATGCCAGGGTGCGTTTTAGTGCGTTGAGCAGGTTGCGGATACCGCGTGCCAGTTTTGGCAGACGGCCCGCGAGGTTGGACAGGTCCTGGAACAGGAAGCGGTAATACGACAGGCGCTCGACGATCAGGTGCAGAAACACCCAGTAGTCTTCCGGCGCGAGCTGTGCGTTGGCCGGGGGATTGAGTAGCGGCGACAGTTCTGTCTGGAAACGCTCGAACAAGCCCATGACCAGCGGCTCTTTGCCGTGAAAGTGGTAGTAGAGATTGCCGGGGCTGATCCCCAGTTCGTTAGCGATTTCCAGTGTCGAGACGTTAGGTTCGCCCTGTTGGTTGAACAAGTGCAAGGCGCATTCAAGGATACGGTCGCGTGTTTTCATCCGGTCTTCTTGTGTGGGTTAATCAGGAATGCACGCAGTGTGTGTTCGCGGCGCCACAGAGGATTTGCATCTCAGCGCACACGCACATAGGTTCCAGGCGCGGCCTCCATCGGTGGGTAGTTCTGGTTGCCGAGGGCCATGAGGGTTTCTCGTTGTGCGCCGGAGCGCTGCTGAATCCAGTTCAACCAGTTCGGCCACCAGCTGCCTTCGACGGTTTCTCCATCGTAGTACCAGGCCCGGGGGTCGCTGCTGAGTTTGCCGTTTTCGATGTAGCTCGATTTGGGGTTGCCTGGCGGGTTGAGGATGCTTTGTACGTGACCGCTGTTGGCCAGCAAGAAGCGCCGGTCGCCGCCGAGCAGCAAGGTCGAGCGATAGACCGCGTCCCACGGTGTGATGTGGTCATTGATCCCTGCCACGCTGAAGCTGTCGACGGTGACTTTCTGCAGGTCAACGGGCGTGCCGCATACCTCCAGACCGCCGGGGTGGCTGAGTGGGTTGTATTTGAAAAAGTCCAGCAAGTCGCCATGCAGGGCGGCCGGCAGGCGTGTGCTGTCGTTGTTCCAGTAGAGGATGTCGAAGGGCGGCGGCGCCTTGCCCAGCAGGTAGTTATTGACCCAGTAATTCCAGATCAAATCGTTGGGGCGCATCCAGGCGAAGATTTTGGCCATGTCGCGGCCATCAAGCACACCTTGCTGGTAAGAGCGGCGCTTAGCGGCTTCCAGGGTCTCTTCATCGACGAACAAGGTTGCTGCGCTGTCGATCTGGCTGTCCAGCAGGCTGACCAGGTAGGTTGCGCTGGAGACCCGGCGCATTTGTCGCTTGGCCTGGAGATGGCCTTGCAGTGCGGCCATGGTCAGGCCGCCGGCGCAGGCACCCAACAGGTTCACTTCGCGGCTGCCAGTAATGGCGCGGCATACGTTCATCGCTTCTTCGACGGCTTCGACGTAGCTGGACAACCCCCATTCGCGATGACGCACATCCGGGTTGCGCCAGCTGATCATGAACACTTGCAGGCCGTTTTTCAGTGCGTACTGGACGAAGCTGTTGGCCGGGCTGAGGTCGAAAATGTAGTACTTGTTAATTTGCGGCGGAACGATCAGCAGAGGCCGAGCGTACTGCTTTTCGCTCATCGGCTTGTACTGCATCAGCTCCAGCAGCTCGTTGCGAAACACGACTGCACCGGGGGTGGTGGCGACGGTCTTGCCGACCTCGAATGCATCTTTGGTGATCTGGCTGGGCAGGCCATTGTTGTGCATCAGGTCATCGACCAGGTGGCTGATGCCCTTGAATACGCTGCTGCCGCCGGAGTTGAACAGCTCCTTGACCGCCAGCGGGTTGAGCAGGGTGTTGGAGGGTGACAGGGCATCGCTGAGCAAGGACAGGATGAAGTGCGCACGGGCGCGATCATCCTCGGACATCTCGCTATCATCGATCCAGCTCTTGAGCTGATGCTGCCAGCTCAGATAGGCCTGCAGCCCGCGTCGATAGAGGGGGTTTTGCAGCCACGTCGGGTCCGCGAAGCGGCTGTCACGAGGGTTGGGCGTGTGCAGGTTGTCACCCAGTATGACGCGACCCAACTGACCACCCAGGGCCAGCACATGACGTGCGCTGTGGACCGGGTGACGCAGGCTTTGGACGGCCACGCTACGCAGCGTGGAAAACACATCTCGCCCGCGCAAACCACTGATGACGCTTTGCGCATTGATGAATGTGGCCGGGGTGGGCACAGATTCCTTCGCTGGCTTGTCTCGCATGGGGCAACACTCCTTCGTCAGGCCATGACTAAAGCCCTTTACCTATCGATGAATCGGGGTCGGGTGCGGATGCATGACCGCGCGCTGCCGCTCCTCCAGTAGGAATTTCATGATGATGGGCGCCACCGCTTCGGCACGGGTGATCAAAAATAAATGACCGTCATCGATTATGTGTAGCTGGGCATTGGGTATCCGCCAAGCCAGCATGCGCATATTTATCAAAGGAATGAGCGGATCGTCGTCGCCCGCGAGGATCAATGTAGGCTGACGAATCTTGTGCAGCCAATGGATGCTGGTCCAGCCCATCCCGGCAAACAGCTGCCAGTAATAACCCAGCTTGCCCGACGATCGGACCTTGGCGGCGTGATTGGCGGCCAGGTGAGGGTCCCGACGAAAGGCGCCACCGTAGATTTCCGGCGCGATGCGTATCACATGGGACGGCTGAATATATCGCCGTGGGCTGGCCATCAACCACAGCACACGAGGCTTGCCCGGCACCATGACTGCGCCGGCGGCTGTCGCGGCGAGCACCAGTTTTTTGCAGCGTTCTGGATAGTCGTAGGCGAACTGTTGCGCCAACGCGCCGCCCCACGACACCCCGATCACATTGACCTGGCCGTAATTCAGGTAGTCGAGCATCCTCGCGGTCAGCTTGGCCAGCCCGGGAAAGCGAAAGGGGCGACTGGGCGTGGAAGAGCCGCCGACACCCGGCACATCGAAGGCGATCACTTCCATGTCCGGGTCAAGCGCGTCGACGAACGGAAATACCAGCTCCAGGTTGGCGCCGATGCCATTGAAAATCAGCAACGGTGTCATATCACCCTTGCCTGGGCGGACGGCCGTGCGGATGGTGTGACCATCCAGGTCGATGGTACGAAAAACAAACGGTTTCGACATGCGCGGGCCCTATGGGTTAAACCGCTGGCTAAGCCGTCCTGCGCTTTTCCAGACGGGTCGAGGTGATCCTCGTATTACTGCTCGTCACGTGACCGCGCGTCGGAGGCTGATGGCACTTCCAGATATCCATCAGCACCCTGTTTTGTTGTTTAGCGTTCGTGTACGTAAGTGCCCGGTGCAGCTTCGCCAGCCGGGTGTGCTTTGTTGCCGAGCACGCTCGGCGCCTTTTTCAATTTACCTGAGCGCTCTGCTTGCCAGCTTTGCCAGTAAAGCCACCAGGAATCGGTGTGCTTGGTCGAGTTCTCTTGCCACTCTTTGGCATCGACCGGCAGCTCGGGGTTGGTCATGTAGCGTGACTTGGGGTTGCCCGGCGGGTTGAGAATGCTTTGAATATGGCCGCTGCTGGACAGTACGAATTCAGTCTTTCCGCCGAATAGACGGGCCGATTTGTAGCACGAGCCCCATGGCGTGATGTGGTCGTTGGTGCCTGCCAGGCTAAACACATCGCTGGTCACCTTTTTCAGGTCGATCGGTGTGCCACACACTTCAAGGGCGTTGGCGCGGATCAGCGGGTTGGTCTTGAACATCTCGATCAGGTCGCCATGGAACGCGGCGGGCAGGCGGGTGGTGTCGTTGTTCCAGAACAGGATGTCGAAGACTGGCGGTTCGTTGCCCAACAGGTAATTGTTGACCCAGTAATTCCAGATCAGGTCATTGGGGCGCATCCAGGCGAAAATCTTGGCCATGTCACGGCCTTCCAGTACGCCCGCTTGATAGGAGTGGCGCTTGGCCGATTCCAGGGTCTTTTCGTCGACAAACAGCGCGACCTCGCTGTCGAGGGTGGTATCCAGCACGCTGACCAACAAGGTCAGGGCATGGACCTTCTGCTCGCCCAGCGCGGCGTAGTGACCCAGCAGCGCGGTGCAGGTGATGCCGCCGGAGCAAGCGCCCAGCATGTTGATGTCTTTGCTGCCGGTGATAGCGCGGACCACGTCAACCGCTTCTTTGAGCGCGTCGATGTAGGTCGACAGGCCCCACTCCCGCTGTGCCTTGGTCGGGTTGCGCCAACTGACGATAAACGTCTGCACGCCACCGCGCAGGCAGAAGCGTGCCAGGCTTTTATCCGGGTTCAGGTCGAACACATAGAACTTGTTGATCTGCGGTGGAACGACCAATAACGGCCGCTCAAGCACCTGTTCGGTCATCGGTTTGTACTGGATCAGTTCAAGCACGTCATTGCGAAAGACCACCGAGCCTTCGGTGGTGCCGAGGCTCTTGCCGACTTCGAAGGCGTCCATATTGACCTGGCTCGGCATGCCGCCGTTATGCACCAAGTCCTTGGCCAAGTGTGACAACCCGTCGAGAAGGCTTTTGCCACCGGTTTCGAAAAACCGTTTGACCGCAGCCGGGTTGGCGGCGCTGTTGGTTGGCGACATGGCTTCGGTCATCAGATTGATTACAAAGTGACCACGATTAATGTTTTGTTCTGACAGATTGCTGTCACTGATCCAGTCGTGCAACTCCTTGCGCCAGGCCAGGTAGGTTTGTAGATAACGGCGATACAGCGGGTTCTGGCTCCAGGCAGGGTCAGCGAATCGACGGTCGTCGCTGGCAGGTTGCAAACTGGATTTCCCTAGCAAAACATTCTTCAGTTCGACACCGAAATGAGCGACATGCTTGACGCTGTGGAAAGGTTGCCTGAGGGCTTGGGTTAGAACCATCCGAGCAGTGGTCAGCAAATCTTTACTCCGCAAGCCGACCACGGGGTTTAGCCCCAGAGTGTTTTCCGAGGCTTGGCGCTGCAAGTCATCGTTGTTCTTGATACTCATCTACGACGCTCCATTGTCCTGAGACGAGTACCGGACATCGCTGTGGATCAGTGACACAGGCGCCTGCCGGTACTACTGCTCGGGTGACCGATGATGGCTAAACCACATGCTCCCGGCAGGTGTTTGCGCAAAGATGAGTCCTGTCTTTTTCGCGGCAGCCGGATCTCATCTGTTGCGTCATCGCACGCGCCAGCTCTGCACGGATTGAATGCAGGGAACTTGCCAGATCTATTGGTTACCCGAGATTTCAAAAAATCGCAAGCAGGGCCAGTCGTTGGCCTCTGCGAGGAATATTGAAGCAAACAGAATTAGAAACGTCGCCCTAAAAGGTCAGACGGTTGGGCTAGAGCATCAGCTTGATGATTTGCTCGGAGGGGTCGCGGGATTTACCAGCTGTTTTCAGCTCGGCAAGATAATCGGTCCACAGCTGTTCCTGGCGTTGCGCCAATTGGTACAGGTAGTCCCAGGTGAACAATCCGCTGTCATGACCGTCGTCGAAGGTCAATTTTAGTGCGTACTGCCCGGCCGGTTCGATTTTGCTCAAGCCCACGCCGAGCTTGCCAAATTGCAGGATCGGTTTGCCATGACCCTGAACCTCGGCCGATGGTGAGTGCACCCGCAAGAACTCGGCGCTCAAGTGGTATTCCTCGTCGGGCGCGTATTTCAGCGTCAGGGTTTTCGAAGCTTTGTGCAGATTGATTGCGCTGGGGAGCTTGGTATTGGCCATGAGGTTCAGGGCCGCGAGCGGCCCTGCCGGTTCCAGTTAAGTGCGTGTTAAAGGATATACCGCGAGAGGTCTTCGTCCTTGGCCAGTTCGCCCAAGTGACTGTTGACGTAGTCGGCATTGATCAGGATGGTTTCTGCATCTTGCGCGCTGGCCAGGTCGGCAGCACTAAAGGACACCTCTTCGAGCAGGCGCTCAAGCAACGTGTGCAAACGACGCGCGCCGATGTTTTCGGTCTTCTCGTTGACCTGCCAGGCAATCTCGGCGATGCGCTTGATGCCGTCGGGCAAGAACTCGATGTTCAGGCCTTCGGTCTTGAGCAGTTCGCGGTATTGCTCGGTCAGCGACGCATGCGGCTCGCTGAGGATGCGCTCGAAATCCTGCGGTGTCAGGGCCTTGAGTTCAACGCGGATAGGCAGACGGCCTTGCAGCTCAGGCACCAGATCGCTCGGCTTGCTCAGGTGGAACGCCCCGGAAGCAATGAACAGGATGTGGTCGGTCTTGACCATGCCCAGCTTGGTGTTCACGGTGCAGCCTTCGATCAGCGGCAGCAGGTCACGTTGCACGCCTTCGCGGGACACGTCGACGCCACCGGAATTGCCGCGTCTGGCGACCTTGTCGATTTCATCGATAAACACGATGCCGTGCTGCTCAACCGCTTCCAGCGCCTTGGCTTTCAGTTCTTCTTCATTGACCAGGCGCCCGGCTTCTTCGTCGCGGACCAGCTTCAGTGCGTCCTTGACCTTGAGCTTGCGGCTTTTCTTTTTGCCCTTGCCCATGTTGGCGAACAGGTTTTGCAGCTGGCTGGTCATCTCTTCCATGCCTGGCGGCGCGGAAATATCGACACCGACGGACTCGGAGACTTCGATCTCGATGTCCTTGTCATCCAGCTGGCCTTCACGCAGGCGCTTGCGGAACAGCTGACGGGTATTGGAATCGGTGCTCGGTGCGGCATCTTCGTTGAAGCCAGCGCGTGCGGGCGGCAGCAGGGCGTCGAGGATGCGTTCTTCGGCAGCGTCTTCGGCGCGATGGCGGACCTTGGTCATTTCCTGTTCGCGCAGGAGCTTGATCGCGGCGTCGGCCAGATCGCGAATGATCGATTCGACATCGCGGCCGACATAGCCGACTTCGGTGAATTTGGTCGCTTCGACCTTGATGAACGGCGCGTTGGCCAGTTTGGCCAGGCGACGGGCGATTTCGGTTTTACCGACACCGGTCGGGCCGATCATCAGAATGTTTTTTGGCGTGACTTCGACGCGCAGTTCTTCAGGCAACTGCATCCGGCGCCAGCGGTTACGCAAAGCGATGGCGACGGCGCGTTTGGCATCGTCCTGGCCAATGATGTGGCGATTGAGTTCGTGGACGATTTCACGGGGAGTCATAGACATGGTAGTGGCGGTCCTCTAGCTGAAAAAAGCGCGCATGGCTGTTTATGCAAACGGCATGGGAAACGGCTTATTCGGCGAGGTCCTGCTCCTCAATGGTGATGTTGTGGTTGGTGAACACGCAGATATCGGCAGCGATGCCCAGTGCGGTTTCGGCAATTTCGCGGGCTGAGAGTTCGGTTTTCATCAGCAGGGCGCGCGCGGCAGCTTGAGCGTAGGGGCCACCGGAGCCCATGGCAATCAGACCGTCTTCAGGTTCAACGACATCGCCGTTACCCGTGATGATCAGCGATGCATCTTTGTTGGCGACCGCCAGCATGGCTTCCAGGCGGCTCAGGGAACGGTCGGTGCGCCATTCTTTAGCCAGTTCAACGGCCGCGCGGACCAGATGGCCCTGGTGTTTTTCAAGTTGGCCTTCGAAACGTTCGAAAAGGGTGAAGGCGTCGGCGGTGGCTCCGGCGAAACCGGCAATGACTTCGCCGTGGTACAGGCGGCGAACTTTTTTCGCGTTGCCTTTCATGACGGTATTGCCGAGAGAAACCTGGCCGTCGCCAGCCATGACGACTTTGCCGTTACGGCGCACTGAAACGATGGTGGTCAAAGGAGCGTCTCCACGCAGCGGGGCGAAAATGCCCTAATGGAAACTCATATGGGGGTGGTGGCTGACATTTCAACCATGGGGTATGTCATGGGGTGAATGGAAATATCTGGATACGGGCTGTCTGGGCAGATCGCTTTTGCGCAGGAACTCGCCCCCACGGAGCGCGGATGATCCACTGGGGGAGTGAATCTATTCGTCAAAGCGGCGTATCCGACACGCCGCTTTGACCTGGACTACAGGTGGATCACTTACCCTGACGCTGTTGTAACAGCAGATTGCTGAAGCCGCTGCCCGCCAGTTGTTTCTGCGCGATGGTCAGTTGCTCACGATTGCTGTAAGGACCGACGAGCACCCGATACCAGATTTCGTCCTTCACGGTGCCGGATTCAACCTGCACTGTTTGCCCCAGCAGAATGATCTGCGCCCGGACCTTGTCCGCGTCGGCTTGCTTGCGGAACGAACCGGCCTGCAAGAAGAACTTCGTCACCGCAGCCGGTTTGGCCACCGGTGGCGCTGGCGGGGGCGTCAGGCCGCTGAGTGCAGCTTGGGCGCGGGCGGTGTCAATCTTCGCCGCTTGCGCAGGCGTGACCGGTGCAACCGGAGCTACGACCGCGGGCAGTGTTTTTTCGGGCACGGCTTCGTTCGGCACGATGACTTCGGACTCCGGCAGCAAGGTATAGAAGTCGTACTTCGGCTTCGCCGGTGCCTGCGGGCTGGGTGCCGTCTTGTTCGCCTCGGCGATTTTCGCGGCCTTGGCGTCTTCTTTAACCCGCTTGACGTCAGTACCGCCTGGTTCGAGTTTCATCAAAAACACGATGAAAGCACCCACCGACAGGCCAATCGCCAGCCACAACCATCCTGGAATCGGCTTCTTCGCGGGTGCCTGATAACGGCTGGCGCCGCGCTTGGGAGCAGGTTTTTTTTTCGCAGCCAACTTACATACGCTCCAGAGTTTCCAGACCCAAGAGTTCCAGGCCTTGCTTGAGGGTGCGGCCAGTCAGTGCGGTGAGACGCAGACGGCTTTGCTGTTGTTCCGGGTTCTCGGCACCGAGGATCGGGCAGTTCTCGTAGAAACTGGAGAACAGACCGGCGAGCTCATAGATGTAGGCACACAGTACATGCGGCGTGCCTTTTTCCGCGACGTTGTTCAACGTTTCGCCAAACTGCGCCAGGCGGGCCGCCAGCTCCTGCTCTTGAGGCGCCTCAAGCACGATATGCCCCTGGTTGATGTCGAACGGCTTGCCCAACTTGCGGAACACACCGGCGACGCGGGTGTAAGCGTAGAGCAGGTACGGCGCGGTGTTGCCTTCGAAGCTGAGCATCTGATCGAAGTTGAAGCTGTAGTCGCTGGTGCGATGCTTGGACAGGTCGGCGTATTTCACCGCGCTGATCCCTACTGCATTGGCGATGCTGCGCAATTCGGCTTCAGCGACTTCCGGGTTCTTTTCTTTCACCAGGGTGTAGGCGCGCTCCTGGGCTTCGTCGAGCAGGTCTACCAGCTTGACGGTGCCACCGTCACGGGTCTTGAACGGACGGCCATCGGCGCCGTTCATGGTGCCGAAGCCCATGTGTTCCATGTGCATGCCATTGGTCACGAAACCGGCGCGGCGGGCGACTTCGAACACCTGTTGGAAGTGCAGGGCCTGACGTTGATCGACGAAGTACAGCGCGCGGTCGGCCTTCAACACATTACTGCGGTAGCGGATCGCGGCCAGGTCGGTGGTGGCGTACAGATAACCGCCGCCCGCCTTTTGCACGATCACCGGCAGAGGCGTGTCTTCAGCGGTCCTGAACTCTTCGAGGAACACGCACTGGGCGCCGTTGCTCTCGACCAGCAGGCCTGCAGCCTTGAGGTCGCTGACCACGTTGGCCAGGTCATCGTTGTAGGCGCTTTCGCCCCTGACGTCAGCCGGGGTCAGGTTGACGTTCAAACGGTCGTAAATTGTTTGGCAGTGGGACAGCGATATGTTTTTGAAGCGTTCCCACAACGTCAGGCATTCCGGGTCACCGGCTTGCAGTTTGACCACCAGGCCTCGGGCGCGCTCGGCGAACTCTTCGGATTCGTCGAAGCGATGCTTGGCCGCACGGTAGAAGTTTTCCAGGTCCGACAACTCATCGCTGGTCGTCGGTTTTTCCTGCAGGTACGCCAGGAGCATGCCGAATTGAGTGCCCCAGTCTCCCACGTGGTTCTGACGAATCACAGTGTCGCCCAGGAACGCCAGCACATTGGCCACGCCATCGCCGATAACAGTCGAGCGCAGGTGGCCGACGTGCATCTCTTTGGCCAGGTTGGGCGCGGACAAGTCGACCACCACGCGTTGTACGGGACCGACCTTGCGGACTGACAGTTGTGGGTCGATCAGCGCGGCATCGAGACGTGCTGCCAGAGCCTGGGTGTTCTGGAAGAAGTTGAGAAAGCCGGGACCGGCGATTTCGACCTTGCTGACCTGTGCGTCGGCGGGCATCGCGGCAACCAGTTTTTCCGCCAGATCACGGGGTTTCAAACCGGCAGGCTTGGCCAGCATCATCGCGATGTTGCTGGCGAAGTCACCGTGGGTTTTGTCCCGCACGTTTTCCACCTGGATCGCCGGTGTCAGCCCTTCCGGCAGGACGCCTTCGTTGACGAGTTGGGTCAGGGCTTGTTGGATCAGCTGGCGAATGGTGTCTTTCATGGTCTTCTCTTTCGACCGCAAGCGCGGCGGCGCCTGGATGCGCTGGTGGAAAAACTGGGCATTATCCGTTGCGAGGGCAGGCTTGCCAACCATGATGGACATGCGGTCTTAAAGATGCCGGCTTTGGCCCTTAATACAAATCAACCGGGTCCACGTCCAGCGACCAGCGCACCTGACGCCCGCTGGGCATGTTTTCAAGCACCAGCAGCCATGCGCTGAGCAAGCGATGCAGGGGCGCGCGGGCGCTGGCTTGCAGGAGCAATTGCGCGCGGTAGCGGCCGGCGCGCCGCTCCATCGGCGCCGGGACCGGGCCCAGCAACTCAATGGCGCCCAGATTCATTTCAGCCAACAAGCGTTCGGCCTCGGCGCAGGCGTTGTCGAGAAAGCCTTCGGCCTGTCCCGGCTTGTGCGCTTCGGCGCGCAGCAGCGCCAGGTGCGAGAACGGTGGCAGGCCAGCGGCCCGGCGTTCGCTCAACGCTTGTTCGGCGAAGGCGAAGTAGCCTTGCTCGGTCAGCTGAATTAACAGTGGGTGGTCGGCCAGATGCGTTTGGATGATCACTTTGCCTGGTTCTTCGGCCCGTCCTGCACGCCCTGCGACCTGAACGATCAACTGCGCCATGCGCTCGCTGGCGCGGAAGTCGCCGGAAAACAAACCGCCGTCGGCATCCAGAATCGACACCAGGGTCACACGGGGGAAGTGGTGCCCTTTGGCGAGCATTTGGGTGCCGACCAGAATGCACGGCTGACCGCGCTGAATGGTGGCGAACAGCTGGTTCATTGCGTCTTTGCGCGAGGTGCTGTCGCGGTCGACCCGCAGCACGGGGAAGTCCGGGAACAAAATACCCAGGCGCTCTTCTGCACGCTCGGTGCCCGCACCCACGGGGCGCAGGTCGACCTTGCCGCACGCCGGGCAATGACGTGGGACGCGCTCGACATGGCCGCAATGGTGGCAGCGCAATTCGCCGGAACGCTGGTGCACAGTCATGCGCGCGTCGCAGCGCGGGCATTCCGAGAGCCAGCTGCAGTCGTGGCAAAGCAAGGTCGGTGCAAAGCCGCGACGGTTGAGGAACACCAGGACCTGCTGGCCTGCAGCCAGAGTCTGAGCGATGGCTTGTTGCATCGGTCCGGAAATACCGCTGTCCAGTGGCCGGCTCTTCACATCCAGCCGCAGGAAGCGCGGTTGTTGCGCGCCGCCTGCGCGTTGGTTCAGGCGCAGCAGGCCGTAGCGTCCGGTGTAGGCGTTGTGCAGGCTTTCCAGTGATGGCGTGGCGGATCCGAGGACAATCGGAATGTTTTCCTGCCGGGCCCGCACCAACGCCAGATCGCGGGCGTGGTAGCGCAGACCTTCCTGCTGTTTATAGGAGCCGTCGTGCTCTTCATCAATAATGATCAGGCCGGGGTTCTTCATTGGCGTGAACAGCGCGGAGCGGGTGCCGATAATAATGTCGGCCTCGCCGTCGCGCGCGGCCAGCCAGGCATCCAGGCGATCCCGGTCATTGACCGCCGAGTGCACCAGCGCGATGCGTGCGTTGAAACGTTGTTCGAAGCGCGCCAGGGTTTGCGGGCCGAGGTTGATCTCCGGGATCAACACCAGCGCCTGCTTGCCGGCTTCCAGGGTTTCGCGGATCAGCTGTAAATAGACTTCGGTTTTGCCACTGCCGGTGACGCCTGCCAGCAGAAATGCATGAAAGGTGTCGAAGCCGGCACGAATGGCTTCGTATGCGGCGCGTTGCTCGGGGTTGAGTGGCAGCTCAGGTTGCGCCAGCCAGCGCTCATGACGTTCGCTCGGCGCATGGCGGCGCACTTCGGCCTTGACCATGTCCTTGGCCAGCAACAGGTTCAGGCTTTCCCGGTTGAGCATCAGTTTGCTGAGTAACTGATTGGCCACGCCATGCGGATGCTGGGCGAGGGTGGTCAGGGCCTCACGCTGTTTCGGTGCGCGGGCGATGCGCGGGTCATCGAGTCTGGCGCCGGGAGCCACTTGCCAGAATCGTTCCTGCCGCGCTTCGGCGGGTTCGCCCTGGCGCAGCAGTACCGGCAAGGCCCAGCTCAAGGTGTCGCCGAGGCTGTGCTGGTAATACTGCGATGTCCACAGGCACAGTTTGAACAGCGAAGGCGGCAGCGGCGGATGCTCATCGAGGATGGCCACGGCCGGTTTGAGCTTTTCAGCCGGGACGTCACTGTGGTCAGTGATCTCCACCAGAATGCCAATCATCTCGCGCCGACCGAACGGCACGCGTACGCGCATGCCCGGCTGTAACGCACTGCGCAACACCCCGGTGGGGGCGCGGTAGTCGAATAAGCGTCTGAGCGGCGAGGGCAGAGCGAGGCGCAAAATGGCGTCGGGCACGCGGAGGGTTCTCTGTAACGGTCTGTGACGAAGCGGCGATCTTAGCAGACGGCCGGTTTTAACGTTCGCTTGCGTCGTTGGCGATGTCTGGTAGTATCCGCAGCCTAATTACGTGCGGTGTTCAACAATAGTGTTGCGCGGCGGCACGCTAGCCCGGAGAAGTACCCATGAAAGCTGACATTCATCCAGTTTACGAAGCCATTGTCGCGACTTGCAGCTGCGGCAACGTGATCCACACTCGCTCCAACCTCGCCAAGCCATTGAGCCTTGACGTGTGCAACGAGTGCCACCCGTTCTACACCGGCAAGCAGAAGACTCTTGATATCGGCGGCCGTGTCGACAAGTTCAAATCGCGTTTCGGTGCTTTCGGCGCAGCCAAAGCTCCTGAAGCTGCTGCAGAGTAAGGCTGGCCGTTCTGGAAGGTCCATTGGACTACTCCAGGCTGCTTAAAAAGGCGTCCCTCGCGGGCGCCTTTTTTATGTCCGCGATTTGGCTGACGGCAGCCCAGGCCTTGTGCCCGGCGCCCGACTCCCTGCCTGTATTCGCGGTCCAGCGGGTCGTGGATGGCGATACCCTGCGCCTGAGCGATGGCCGCAGTGTGCGGATGATTGGACTGAATGCGCCAGAGACCGGCAAGAAAGGCCGTTCCGCCGAGCCTTTCGCTGATGCCGCCAGGCGCCGCCTGCAAAGTCTGGTCGACGAAAACGACGGCCGGGTCAGTCTGCAGGTGGGCCAGGAGCCCAAGGATCATTACGGTCGTACGCTGGCCAACGTCTATGGTCGTCAGGGCGAAAACCTTGAGGCGCAGTTGTTGGCCGAGGGTTTGGCCTATCAAGTGGTGATCGCCCCCAATGTCGCCCTGCTCGACTGCCTGCAGCGGGCAGAGCGCAGTGCGCGCCAAGCCGGGTTGGGTGTGTGGCGTACGTCGCCGGTACAGCCGGTCGGGAAAATCAATAGCGGCGGTTTTGCCCTGATCTCCGGGCAGGTCAGCGACGTGCAGCGCAATGCTGGCGGCGTGTGGATTGAGTTGCAGGGCTCGCTGGTGTTGCGGATCGCGCCGAAGTTAGTGAGTCAGTTCGACGTCTCTCGACTGGAGCGCCTTAAAGGCCGGAGCATCGAAGCGCATGGTTGGGTGATTGATCGTTCGCGTCGTGGCGGGCTCAAGTCAGGGCAGGCGCGCTGGATGTTGCCCATTACTCATCCCGCGATGCTGAGTTTTCTCGATCAATAAAAAGTGTAGGCAGTTTGCTTTTTGAGTTGTAGACAGTCCTGGTCTTGTGTTCCGTCCCCCTTGGCGTAAAGTCGTAGAGGCCGGGCCTTGACAGAAGTGACTAGTCAGTCTTGTGAGGACTTTCCTTCTTGCGTATCCTCGGCGGTCCGTCAGTCCAACAGTAAAAAAGCGGAATGCCCACATGTCAGATTTGAAAACTGCCGCTCTCGAATATCATGCCAAGCCTCGCCCCGGGAAACTGAGTGTCGAGATAACCAAACCTACCGCCACTGCGCGTGACCTGGCCCTGGCATACAGCCCGGGCGTTGCCGAGCCGGTGCGCGAAATTGCCCGTGATCCTGAGCTTGCTTATAAGTACACCGGCAAGGGTAATCTGGTAGCGGTCATTTCCAACGGCACCGCTATTCTTGGCTTGGGTGACCTTGGTCCATTGGCTTCCAAGCCAGTGATGGAAGGTAAAGGCTTGCTGTTCAAACGTTTCGCAGGGATTGACGTTTTCGATATCGAAGTCGATGCAGAAAGCCCGCAAGCGTTCATCGACACCGTTAAGCGCATCTCCATCACCTTTGGCGGCATCAACCTTGAAGACATCAAGGCGCCAGAGTGCTTTGAGATCGAGAAAGCGCTGATTGAACAATGTGACATTCCGGTGTTCCACGATGATCAACACGGCACGGCGATTGTTACTGCGGCCGGCATGATCAACGCATTGGAAATCGTAGGCAAAAGCCTGGACAGCGCCCAAATCGTTTGCCTGGGTGCAGGCGCAGCAGCCATCTCCTGCATGAAGTTGCTGGTGAGCATGGGGGCGAAGATCGAAAACATTTTCATGGTCGACCGTACTGGCGTGATTCATTCTGGCCGTAACGATCTGAATCAGTACAAAGCCGTGTTCGCCCATGCGACTGAAAAACGCACACTGTCCGATGCCTTGAAAGGTGCTGATGTGTTCGTGGGGCTGTCCGGCCCGAACCTGCTGAGCGCTGAAAACCTGAGCTTGATGGCGGCTAACCCGATCGTGTTCGCGTGCTCGAACCCGGATCCGGAAATCGCCCCAGAGTTGGCTCACGCCACTCGCAATGACGTGATCATGGCCACTGGCCGTTCGGACTACCCGAACCAGGTCAATAACGTATTGGGTTTCCCGTTCATCTTCCGTGGCGCACTGGATGTTCGTGCTAAGCGTATCAACGAAGAGATGAAAATCGCTGCCGCCCACGCCCTGCGTAAACTGGCCAAGCTACCGGTTCCTCAGGAAGTCTGCGATGCGTACGGTGGTATCAAGCTGGAATTCGGTCGCGAATACATCATTCCGAAGCCAATGGATGCGCGCCTCCTGGGTGTGATCTCCGATGCCGTGGCTAAAGCCGCCATCGAAACCGGCGTAGCCACCCTGCCGTATCCGAAGAACTACCCGCTCAAGAGCGTCGATGACGTTTTCAACGGCTAAGTCCTGGTTGCGATACACAAAAAACCCTGCAGCGATGCAGGGTTTTTTTGTGGGTGCCAATCAGGGTGCTTCCACAAGGAGTCTGTTGTGATCAACAGATTCCTTATGGAAGGCAAGGGCATCAGAACAGATCGATTGGCGCCGATTCATCCGCAGGTAGCGGGCTGTTGGGTGCATTGCCGCCGCCCACTTCGTTCACGCTGGGTGGCGTATCTTCGCTTTTGAACAGCTCGAAATACGCGTTGGGCGTGCTCGGCGTTGCGGCACGGCCACTGACCGGGTCGACTCGCAGGCTGAGGATGCCTTCCGGTTCGGCCTGAACATGCGGTGGTTTATCTTTCAAGGCGGCGCTCATGTAGCTCATCCAGATCGGCAGGGCGACCGTGCCGCCGAATTCCTGGCGACCCAGGCTTTCCGGCTGATCGAACCCGGTCCAGACGCTGGTGATGTAGTCCGCGTTGTAACCGGTGAACCAGGCGTCCTTAGACTCGTTGGTCGTACCGGTTTTGCCGGCGATGTCCGGACGGTTCATCGACAGGGCGCGGCGGCCGGTACCGCGCTTGATCACGTCCTGCAGCATGCTGTTGAGGATGTAGGTGGTGCGGCCATCGACGATGCGCTCGGCGACGGCTGGCGCTTGTGGCTCGTTGGTCGTTGAGGTCGACGAGGCGGGCACCATGCTCGGGTTGTCATTGACGGCAAAGGTGGCGGTGTTGGCCGCGGGCTTGGCGTCATTGGCCGGTACGCTCGGCGGATTGGCGACGAACAGGGTTGCGCCGTCACGGTTTTCGATGCGCTGTATCAGGTACGGGCTGATTTTGTAACCGCCGTTGGCGAAGGTGCTCCAGCCAGTGGCGACTTCCATCGGCGTCAGCGTTGCAGTCCCCAGGGCCAGCGACAGGTTGCGTGGCAGATCCTGCTTGTTGAAGCCGAAGCGGGTGATGTAGTTGATCGCGGTGTCGATGCCAAGGCCTTGCAGCAGGCGGATGGACACCAGGTTGCGTGACTTGTACAACGCTTCGCGCAAACGGATCGGGCCGAGGAACGTGTTGGTATCGTTTTTCGGCCGCCAGACTTTGTCCAGGTACTCATCGACGAACACGATAGGCGCGTCGTTGACCAGGCTGGCGGCGGTGTAGCCGTTGTCCAGCGCGGCGCTATACAGGAACGGCTTGAAGCTCGAGCCCGGTTGACGCTTGGCCTGCATGGCGCGGTTGTAATTGCTCTGTTCGAAAGCAAAGCCGCCGACCAGCGCGCGAATCGCACCATTTTGGGGGTCCAGCGACACCAGTGCGCTTTGCACTGCCGGGGTCTGGCTGAACTTCAGGCTTCCGTCCACTTGACGCTGCACCCGGATCAGATCGCCCACTTGCGCGACATCGGATGGTTGTTGTGGGCGTGCACCCAAGCTGTTTGTATTAAGGAACGGTCGTGCCCACTTCATGCTGTCCCAGGAGACGGCTTCTTCTTTTTCGCCGTTGCGGGACAGCACATGCAGGCCGGCTTTATCGACTTGAGTGACAATCGCCGGCTCGAGGCCGCTGATGGAACGCTGTTTGGTCAGCTCCAGTGCCCATGCATCACGGGTTTTGCCGGGCAGACGGCTTTCCGGACCACGATAGCCGTGACGTTGGTCATAGCTGATCAATCCTTCCTGAACGGCGGTGTTTGCATTTTCCTGAAGATTGCTGGGTACCGTGGTGGTGACGCGGAAACCTTCCGTGTACGCTTCGCTGCCATAACGGCCGACCATTTCGGCGCGGGCCATTTCGGCGATATAGGGCGCGTTTACTTCCGGGCTCTGGACGTGGTAGCTGGCATTGATGGGTTCGGCCAGGGCGATTTCATAGGCGCTCTGATCGATCTTGCCCAATTTGTGCATGCGCCCCAGAATCCAGTCGCGACGCTCTTTGGCCCGCACGGGGTTGGCCAACGGGTTGAAGCGCGAAGGTGCTTTGGGCAGGCCGGCGATCATCGCCATCTGTGCAATGCTCAGGTCGCGGATCGATTTACCGTAATACACTTGCGCCGCAGCTTCGATGCCGTAAGCGCGGTTGCCCAGGTAGATTTTGTTGACGTACAGCTCAAGGATTTCGTCCTTGCTCAGTTCGCGCTCGATCTGCAGGGCCAGAAGGATTTCGTTGGTTTTTCGGGAAAAGCTTCTTTCGCTGGTCAAAAAGAAGTTTTTCGCGACTTGCATGGTGATCGTGCTGCCGCCGGACTGGATATGGCCGCTCTTCACCAATTGGGAGGCGGCGCGCATCAGGCTGCTGGGGTCAACGCCGTAGTGATTGGCGAAGTTGTCATCTTCTGCCGATAACAGGGCGTTAATGAAATTGGGTGGAATGTCGGCGAAGCGAATAGGGGAGCGGCGCATTTCGCCGAACTCTGCAATCAATTTGCCGTCGCTGCTGAAAACCCGCAGCGGAATTTGCAATTGGATGCTTCTCAGCGACTCGACGGAAGGCAGGCCCGGGCTGAGGTACAAAAATGCACCGCTCAAAACGAGCAGCAGCCCGCAGAACACAGCGACGAATGACCACCAGAAAAACTTCAGCAGGCGTATCAAGGCTTTTGGATTTCCAGATAAAAGAATGGGTTAAGCGCAGGCATCTACAAATGAACACGGTTTGAAGCTTGGCTTTACGAAAAAACGCTTGGGCATTATAAGCATTTTTCGTGTCGGAGCGTGATTTGCGCTACTGTCAAGGCGGCTGGCACAGGCATTGGACACTCAATAATCCGTAAGTGACGGAAACTCATAGGGAATCGGTTGTGTTCGAACTCTTCAGTAAGAAGGCCAATACCCTTCTAGGGATCGATATTAGCTCCACCTCGGTAAAACTCCTTGAATTGAGTCGTTCCGGCACTCGCTACAAAGTTGAGTCCTACGCGGTCGAACCGCTACCCGCCAACGCTGTAGTCGAAAAAAATATCGCCGATCTCGACGGGGTCGGTCAGGCATTGTCACGGGTGTTGGTCAAGGCCAAGACTCATGTCAAAAGCGTCGCCGTGGCAGTGGCCGGCTCTGCCGTGATCACCAAGACCATCGAGATGGACGCTGGCCTGTCGGACGATGACATGGAAAGTCAGCTCAAGATTGAAGCTGATCAGTACATTCCGTATCCCCTTGAAGAAGTCGCCATCGATTTTGAAGTGCAGGGTTACTCGGCGCGCAACCCCGAGCGCGTTGAAGTCCTGCTCGCCGCCTGCCGCAAGGAAAACGTAGAGGTTCGCGAAGCCGCCCTGGCGCTGGCGGGCCTCAATGCCAAGGTCGTGGATGTCGAAGCGTATGCGTTGGAGCGCGCCTTCGGCCTGCTTGCTGCGCAGTTGGGCAACGATCACGAGCAGCTGACCGTGGCGGTGGTCGACATCGGCGCCACCATGACTACTTTGAGCGTGCTGCACAACGGTCGGATTATTTATACCCGCGAACAATTGTTCGGCGGCCGGCAACTGACTGAAGAAATTCAGCGTCGTTATGGTCTGGCGGTAGAAGAAGCGGGCCTGGCGAAAAAACAGGGCGGTCTGCCGGATGACTATGTCAGCGAGGTGCTGCAGCCGTTCAAGGATGCCGTGGTTCAGCAAGTTACCCGCTCGTTGCAGTTCTTTTTTGCGGCCGGTCAGTACAACACCGTGGATTACATCATGCTGGCGGGTGGTACCTCTTCGCTTGCAGGCCTGGACCATTTGATTCAGCAACGTCTGGGCACGCCCACGCTGGTGGCCAATCCGTTCGCCGACATGGCGCTAAGTAGCAAGGTCAACGCGGGGGCGCTGGCCAGTGATGCTCCGGCCTTGATGATTGCCTGTGGTCTGGCGTTAAGGAGCTTTGACTGATGGCGCGGATCAACCTGTTACCGTGGCGCGAACAACTGCGCGAAGAGCGAAAGAAGCGTTTCCTGACGGCGCTTGTCGGGGTGTTGGTCATTGCCGTCGGCGTGATCTTCTTTGGCGATCAATACATCAGCAATGCGGTCGACCACCAAGTGGCGCGCAATGGGTATGTGCAGAAAGAAATTACCCTGCTCGATGACCGGATTAAAGAAATCAGCGAGTTGAAGGCGCGGCGCAAGCAATTGCTGGAGCGGATGAAAATCATTCAGGACCTGCAAGGCAATCGCCCGATCATCGGACGAATTTTCGATCAGTTGGCGCGTACCTTGCCTGATGGCGTGTATTTCTCTGATGTAAAAATGACCGGCAAGATTATTAGCATCAGCGGTGCCGCTGAATCGAACAACCGTGTTTCGGACCTGATGCGTAATCTCGACGCCTCTGATTGGCTTGAGGCGCCTAGTCTCAACGAGGTCAAGGCCAACCCGGCGGGTGCGGTCGACCAGACAAACACCTTCCAGTTAACGGTGCGTCAGACTCAGCCTGCGATTAAAGGGGTCAAGCCATGAATCCAAAGGAATGGCTGGACAGCCTGCGCAAGATCGACTTCAACGATCTGGACCTGAACAACCTTGGCTCATGGCCAGCGGCAGTCAAATCCATCGCCGGGGCGATGGTGTTGATCGTGGTCCTGGCGCTGGGCTACAACTTTTACCTCAAAGACTTGCTGGATCAGCTCGACCAGTCGCGAGCGACCGAAGTCGCGCTCAAAGAGCAATTTGCCACGAAGGCTTTCAAGGCTGCAAACCTGGAGGCCTACAAAGCGCAGATGACGGAAATGCAGACGTCCTTCGGCGCATTATTGCGGCAATTGCCCAGCGACACTGAAGTCCCTGGGTTGCTCGAAGACATCACCCGCACCGGTCTGGGCAGTGGCCTTGAGTTCGAAGAGATCAAATTGCTGCCGGAAGCGGCTCAGCAGTTCTATATCGAATTGCCGATCCAGATCACGGTGGTCGGTGCCTATCACGACCTTGCGACCTTTGTCAGCGGCGTGGCCAGTCTGCCGCGCATCGTGACCTTGCATGATTTCGAGATCAAACCCGTGGAGCCTGGCAGTACGCAAAAGCTGCGCATGAGCATTCTGGCCAAGACCTACCGTTATAACGATAAAGGGCAGCAGCAATGAGGGCCGCTCGACTGTTGTGCATGAGTGTGGCTTTGATCGGGCTGTCCGGTTGCGACAATGGCAATCAGTTTGGCGACTTGCAGACCTATATGGATGAAGTGCGGGCACGCCCGACGGGCGTTATCGAGCCATTGCCAAAGTTCCGCCCTTACGAAGCCTTTACCTACAGCGCCGCTGCACTGCGTAGCCCGTTCCAGCCGCTCGTCAAGATTGATTTGGTCCGTCGGCAGAAGGGCTCGCAGCAGGTCAAACCGGATGAAACGCGGGTCAAGCAATTCCTCGAAGGCTTCAATATCGAGCAATTCGAAATGGTCGGCACGATGGCCAACGACTCGGGGATCTTTGCCCTGATGCGCGGTGGTGGTGGCTGTCTCTTATACACATCTGCCTATGCCGTCATTGGGGTGAAAAAAAAAAAAGGGGGGGGGGGGGGGGG
>NZ_JASJVE010000019.1:0-122826 GCF_036346185.1 Pseudomonas sp. 10C3
AGATGTGTATAAGAGACAGGAACCAGGGGGCAGCAGGTCAGCTTTATCCAAAGCTTGGCACCGACCATTTGAGGCCCTGGCGATTTCAACGCCTCATTAGAGTCAAGGCGTACGAGGTTTTCCAGCGTCCTCACGTTTTTTGCGAACTTCACCGTCCTGGTTTCGAGAGCGTGGTTGGTCACCACCACCTTTCTTCGGAACGGTCACGTTTGGATTCAACGGTCTTCTATCGGTCATGCAATCCTCCTTGGAACCTAATGGCACGGCTGGATGTAGATAATGGCACTAGATTTAGAAAATGCCACTATTAGCCACAATTCCATGCTCGTGGTCGCTGCGCCGGATGCACCCTGGTAGCCGCCCGCGCCCGCACGTGCTGGGAATCAACAAGGCTGCTAAATGTAATCGTCCGGCAAACACACCTTAGCTACCGAAGCAAATCATGCACCTCGCGGTATGATGCCTCTTCACGAAATTTTGGTGCGGAGTTATCAATGAACCTGAGCGTTTTGTATGCGTTGGCGGCCGCTGCGTTATTTGGTGCCAGCACGCCGCTTGCCAAGCTGCTTGGTGTCAACGTTCCTCCTGTATTACTCGCAGGCCTCCTCTACTTGGGCAGCGGTTTAGGTCTGACAATTGTCCGTCTTGTGCGTGACCAAGGCTGGAAACAGGCCGGCCTCACGGCGTCTGAATGGCCTTGGCTTCTAGGCGCAATTATGTTCGGGGGAGTGCTCGGGCCCGTTGCGCTGATGTTCGGATTAACCAGGACGTCCGGCGCAACCGCTTCTTTGATGCTTAACCTAGAAGCTGTGCTTACGGCGTTATTAGCTTGGGTCGTGTTCAAGGAAAACGCTGATCGGCGCATCGTGTGGGGCATGATGGCGATCATTGCCGGCGGTATGGTTTTAACTTGGCCTCTGGAAACCATGCAGGCTCATGACTGGCTAGGGCCGTTGGCGGTCTCTTTAGCCTGTTTGTGCTGGGCCATCGATAACAACCTGACACGTAAGGTTTCTGCGTCAGACGCGCTTTTTGTGGCAGGTTTCAAAGGCTTGGTAGCTGGGTTGATCAATTGTTCGTTGGCGTTTCTTCTGGGATCCAGCCTGCCTGATTTTTCGGTGCTTGCGCCGACGCTAGTGCTTGGTTTTCTGGGATATGGCGTCAGTCTGGTGTTCTTTGTCTTGGCTCTGCGTGGCCTCGGTTCAGCGCGAACAGGGGCGTACTTTTCAACTGCGCCCTTCCTCGGAGCTGCCATCGCAATCTTAGCGATGGGCGAGCCTGTATCATTGTCGTTTTGGGCCGCCGCTGTCCTGATGGGAATTGGGGTATGGCTACACCTCACTGAAAGCCACGCGCACGAGCACCAGCACCTACCTCTGACGCATGGGCATCGCCACGTTCACGATGAGCATCACCAGCACGAACATTCGTTTGAGTGGAGCGGGACTGCTGCACATAGCCATGTTCATGGGCATGCGCAGATCCAGCATAGCCACCCACACTTTCCGGATATCCACCACAGGCATTCCCATTAAGGTAGGCGTCCTCCTGATTCGCCTTGCGAAAGTCAGGAAGGCACCCACAGATGCGGCAGCAATTGTCCGATTTCACTCGCCCGCTGCATCGGCAAACGCGTAAGGACGTCCTTCAAATAGGCATACGGATCATGCCCGTTTAGCCGAGCCGACTGGATCAATCTCATGATCGCCGCCGCACGTTTTCCGCTGCGCAGTGAGCCAGCGAATAGCCAGTTTTTGCGACCTAAAGCCCAAGGCCGGATCTGGTTGTCGGGTAGTCAGACGCGGTTACCCGCGTCCAACCCCCTAAGAACCGTGCATGCGAGTTTCCCAGCACACGGCTCAAGCCTCTGCAAAGGCACTGTTAGGCATGGTTTTCACCTCACGGTTCGGAGTAGACGAAAACACCGAAGGCGCTCAAGTGCTCAAGATGTTCGGTCGAATAGGCGCAAGGAAAAGTGAAGATGGCCAGCTTGAGTTATTGGCAACCGATTTCATGCAGGCCGCACCGGAACAGCGGAATTCGCTGACAGCGCTAGAGGCGTTTGCGGCGATGATTCGAGATGGGCTTTCGATCGAAGATGCAATGATCGAGGCAGCTAATCGCAATCCCGAACTTCTCCGGTAATTCTGGGGTGGACAGCTGCTCGCTTTATTCCTGAGCAACGTTGTCCAACCTCTCAGATTTGCTGCGTCAGAGAAATGCAGGCTGGCAAAGACGCGCATCACCTTTGCGGGTAGGACGGAAAATGCGCTTTACGCTTGACTGATCTATCAGACTAACGACTCACAGGGCCGTTGAGGGGTGAGCCTCCGGCTTTCAGGTCTGGCTGCCGAGCATTTCTTCGCTTGCATTGGTAGCCGGAATCAACTGCTTTGGGCGATCGATAGCCTGGAAGGCAGAAGGGTCGAGCGGTCTTTTTCGCAGAGTTCCTGATTGCTTGATAACGTGAAGACATCACTGGGAGTGGTACGCACCCAGAGAATTATCCGACCCCATTGGGGTTGGATATTTGTGAGTGGCGAAAGCTCGCAGCCTCACGACGAGACGGGAGGCCAATGTTAGCAGCGATCGTTGGGCGACAAGATTTACGTGTGGAGTACATGCAGCATGACGGGGTTAGGCATCGCCTTTACCCCTTCAATGGGCAATAGAATATACGCTTCAACCCTTAACGCACACACGATTGTCCCGAGGAAACCGGCTTTCCTGGGAGGCGTTGCAGCGTGGTCATCAGTGATCTAAGAATCTGGGCGCATCCCACGGTGCCTCCGATTTACCCCTTATGACGTACTGCAGGCGTTCAGTGGTCGCGTCGCGCTTGGGTACCTTCTACTGCCAGTAGGTGTAGTTGAAAAGAGCGTCGAGCTCAGTGAGATTTGCAAGACCGAGGAGCTTTTGCACGGTTATCGCATCTTCGCAATAGCGCGCGTACAGGTCACCGTCTACGTCGTTCTTGTCAGGCTTGGTGGGATATCCATTAAACCCGGCTAGCATCATTCCCGCCACCGCGTTTTGGTTCATCACTGCATAGCGCTTATTGTCGACCGCGTGCAGAATCTCGGTTAGCCCGTTCACCCCGGTATATTTGATCGCAAGAAAATGTTGTCGAAGCACGTCGTACGCGGCACCAGCCGACAAATCAACTCTTCCAACGATATCCCTGATTGCCGCGAGAAACTGATCCGAATTCTCCGCAATGCGAGTCTTGCCGCGATGCAGGCCGCCGGAGTGGAACTGATTTATGAGCGCTTCATACCGGGGCAAAAAATCCTGGGATGGAGGAGAGGCAGGTGACGCAAGCGAGCGGAGTTCGATCTTGGCTTGCACCAGATTATCCCGACGTTGCGCTTTTTGAGCCCGGAATCCGGTGTGAGATTTGTCTTCCTTCATCCGCGCTAAGTGGTCGGCCAGAAGGGCGATATCGTGCGTCTGATAGTGAATGACTTTATCAGCGCGGTGCTTCGCCATCTTGCGCCAGGCGTCGTGAAGAGCGTATTCCAGAGCGTATTTCTCGATTTGAGAGATGTCGGCTTGGATAAGCTTTCTAGCGTGAATCATTTCGTCGAAATGGGCTTCAACTGACGCAGCCAGAGTTTTGTCTTTGTCGTCAACAATGACTGACGCTTCAGAGTTGCCAGAAAGTCCTCCGGAGGTAAGGTTGGCTGAACCGATGATGACTTTGCTCTGCCGTTTCCTACGGATCACATAGATTTTTGGATGAAACGTCTCATCAGCGATGCTCAGAAAAAGGGACAGCGAGTGATGTTTACTCAATTCGAGCAGCGCGTAGAGCATCGAAGGCTCAGTCAAATGAAAGCTCAATCCGACGGCAATCCTTGCGGTCATACCGCGTTTAAGCGCGGCCTTCAAGGGTTTCAGGAGCGTTTTCAATGCCGACGACTTTGCGAATGCAACCATGCATTCGAGATGAGTTGCGTCGTCGAGCAATGCTACTAACGCATTTCCGTGCGATTGCTCTGCGGAGTTGAGCAACAATTCGACAGGCTTTTCTACTTTCAATTTCCGTTCATTCCGTTGGCAGGTTAAACGCACTTGAGCGCATATTGAGAGCACACATACTACGCGATTTCAGGGCGAATACTGGCCAATTGCTTTCAAGCGAATCGAGCTTGAACCTATTCGTAACGAGAAGGATCGCGAGCAGCAAGTATGGTCAATAAGGTGGTATCTCGCGTGATAAAGGGGGGCGGAAGGCAGTGCTATTGCCTGCGCCTATCTGAGGCAAGATGTTGATCGCAGCCCCTCTACAACTGGCTAAGTTGGACAGCTACAACACTCTGTTGAAGCAAACAGCTTCTCTTCCAAAACAGCCCCGCCTTACATATTCTTCGAATTTTCTTCCAAGATGGCCTCAGCAAACTCGATCAGACTTTTGAAATCTCCCACACCGATTCTATTAAGAAGAAAACCTCGCACGCCTGCTGCGCGTGCTCCGGCTTTATCGCATTTGGGCGAGTCACCAATCATTAGCACGCGATCCGAACCGAAATAGTCGTCAGCCCGGGCTCCCGCAAGCTCACAGGTGGCACGGTAGATACGCTTATCCGGCTTCATCATCCCCAATTGAAAACTGAAGCCGTACGCATCTAGGTTCGGATACAACCGCTTTATGGGCGCAGCGTATGGCGCCGCAAGGTTAGAGCAAACGGCCACTCGAACGCCTTCTCGCTGCAACATTTCCACAGCCCTCAGGCCATCCTCAAAAGCTTGGATGTTTTCTAATTCTGCGTCGAGTGCTTGCTGAATGCGTATTTCGGCCCACCGTGACCGGCCGTTTCGGTACATCGTGACCGACCATTTCGCTAACGCGTGACCGCTCATTTCGCTAACAACGTGACCGATTTTCCGCGTGTTCCGAAACAGCCGGTCACGCCCTTACCGAAATGAGCGGTCACGTTGTTAGCGAAATACCCTCCACTGCGTTGCGCATGACCAGACCCGCCGCCACCCTCAGTCCCATTTCGGGGAATCGAAGGATGGCGGCGCAGCGAGTGACCATGCGTAATATCAAAGAATGCCTGCGCCTCAAGTTCGAGGCCGACCTGTCCCACGAGAAGATCGCCCGCGCCTTGCAACTGTCCAAGGGCATCGTCAGCAAGTACATCAAGGCGGCGCGCGACACCGGCGTCGAGTGGCCCGCGCTGGCTCTACTGGATGAGGCGGCGCTTGGCGCCGCTCTGATGCCAGCCGCCAACGTCGTCCACACACGCGGCGACCGCGTGTTGCCCGACGTGATCACCTTGCACCGCGAACTACGTCGCAAAGGCGTGACGCTGCAACTGTTGTGGGAGGAGTACACCGCCGCTCATCCCGACCAGCCGACCTACCGCTACACCCAGTTCGTCGAGCATTACCGCAGCTACGCCCGGACGCTCAAGCGCTCGATGCGCCAGCAGCACCGCGCGGGCGAAAAGCTGTTCATCGACTACGCCGGGCCTACGTTGCCGGTGATCGACGCCGCCACCGGCGAGATCCGCCAGGCGCACATCTTCGTCGCCGCCCTTGGTGCCTCGAACTACACCTACGCGTGCGCCACGCCGAGCGAGACCCAAGTTGGACTGGCTGACGGCGTTGAGCCAGTCCCTCAGCTACTTCGGTGGCGTCCCCGAAATGATCGTCCCGGACAATCCGCGCGCCCTGGTTGCCCGGCCCGACCGTTACGAGCCGGGCCTGAACCGCGCCGCGCTGGAGTGCGCCCAGCATTACGGCGCCATCATGCTCCCGGCGCGACCGCGCAAGCCGCAGGACAAAGCCAAGGCAGAGGTCGCGGTGCAGGTGGTCGAGCGCTGGATCATGGCGCGGTTGCGGCATCAGCAGTTCTTCAGCCTGCATGCGCTCAATCAGGCCATCGCCGTCTTGCTGGAGGACTTGAACCGACGCCCGTTCAAAAAGCTCGACGGATGCCGACGGGACTGGTTCGAGCAACTCGACCAGCCGGCGCTGAAACCGTTGCCGGCGCATCCGTATGAGGTCGTGACCTTCAAGCGCTGCAAGGTCAACATCTTGTGTGGCCAAGCGATTTCTGTGGTTGACCACAGAACACATCGACTACCACGTCGAAATCGACGGCCATTACTACTCGGTGCCTTATCAGTTGGTGAAGCACCAACTTGAAGTGCGCCTGACGGCGCAAACGGTGGAGTGCTTCAACGCCAACCAGCGCGTGGCCAGCCATCTGCGCTCCCTGCACAAAGGCCGCCACACCACGCAAATCGAGCACATGCCCAAGAGCCACCGCGAGCACGCCGAATGGACGCCGCAACGGCTGATCCGCTGGGCGGAGCAAACCGGGCCAAACACCGCTGGCGTCATCGCCTACATCCTCGAACGGCGGATCCATCCGCAGCACGGATTTCGCGCCTGCCTCGGCATCCTGCGCTTGGGCAAACACTACGGCGAAGACCGGCTGGAAGCTGCGTGTCAGCGTGCTCTGGCGCTGGGCGCGTGCAGTTACAAAAGTCTTGAGTCGATCCTGCGCCAAGGTCTTGAACGGCTGCCACTGGGCCAACAGAACCTACCGCTGTTACCCGAAGAACACATCAACCTGCGCGGCCCCGGCTACTACCACTGACCTGAAGGAGCACCACAGTGTTACCCAATCCGACCCTCGACAAGCTGCAAACCCTGCGACTGCACGGCATGATCAAAGCGCTAGGTGAGCAACAGGCAACGCCCGATATTAACGATATCAGCTTCGATGAACGTCTTGGTCTGATGGTTGACCGCGAGTTGACCGAACGTGAGAACACTCGCCATAACGCTTGCCTGGAAGACATCGATTACCGCAGCCCCCGTGGCCTGGACAAGTCACTGATTTTGCAACTGGGCAGCGGCCAATGGCTACGAGACGGACTGAATTTAATCATCGGAGGCCCCACTGGCGTAGGCAAAACCTGGCTCGCTTGCGCACTGGCCCACAAGGCCTGCCGGGACGGTTACAGCGTGCGTTACCTACGTTTACCACGGCTGATGGAGGAACTGGGCATGGCTCACGGCGATGGTCGTTTCGCCAAACTAATGGCCAGCTACGCCAAGACAGACCTGCTGATCCTTGATGACTGGGGCTTGGCTCCGTTTACCGCCGCGCAACGGCGCGACATGCTGGAACTGCTCGACGACCGTTACGGCCATCGCTCCACGCTGGTGACCAGCCAGATGCCGGTGGACAAGTGGCACGAACTGATCGGTGATCCGACCTTGGCCGACGCGATCCTTGACCGGTTAGTACACAACGCTTACCGCCTCGAACTGAAGGGCGAATCGCTGCGCAGACGCTCGACGAAATTGACGACAGCGGGTACTTCAGACTAACAATGCAAACCTGCGTCGCTTCGCTCCGACTGCCCGGCCGGATGAGCGTGGAATAAGTGGCCGGATGTTAGTGGAATGGGTGGCCGAATGGCGTGGAATCCGCAGTGTAGCGCAGGATCTGTGAAACTTGACAATATCCAGCTACACCCTTTGGCTTTTGCCATAGGTGAATCTTTGATAGCGTGCCTGCGCTTTGCCATCTGATCAGTGATTGCAGAAGGATGAGAACATGTTGATGGCTAGGAAGTAAACTCCAAGCTTCGTAAGTCACAGTGAAGTCGTAGCCAAGCGATACGCGCGTCGTCTGGTATGGCCGGGGCGGCTCGGCTGCCTTCTGCTTTTACTTCCCTTAGCCCAGTGGGTGCCTGCTCTGATACGCATACGGGGTATACACGCTAGGCCTTCGAGAGGTAGCAGCTAGTCGTTCTAGACCCAGCCAAGCGTGACGTACAAGCGTGCCGCATGGTCATGACGGAAAGTGCGAGCAGTTCCATGATTCAACTGTTCCACAGCCCTGCAACCGTCGACTTCGCAATCTTCAGTTTGTCTGCCGTTTGACGTTGGGTCAGGCCAGCGGCCTTGCACGCCTGAATCTCAGTGCGCTCGACTCGCCATTGTCCCCGGCTCAACACTCGTTTTGCGAAACGAGCGTTCAGATGCAAAAGGGAAACGACCTCAACAAGCGGATCAGCCGTGGCCGGTCGCCTGACAATTTAAACAGCAGTTTGGACTACATAGAATCCGGCTTATGTTGCCTGTCTTGTCACCGTTTGCATGCGGAGTGTCCCTATGAAGACAATAATGATTACAGGCTGCTCGTCAGACTTACCGTATCAACTGCGCCATCGATAGTGTCCTATAGCTAGAAGTTGTCTAGTGGCGTCTGGACTGCCGGGAAGCTGCAGTCCAGCTGGTTAACCTGGTCTTTGGAGACCTCCTTGCCGTGAGCGTCTGGGCGTCCATGCTCGTTGATGTAATGGAGGTGGAACAACACCGCATCCTTCGTAAGCCCTTCAAAGATTCTTCCCAGGGTTTCCCAGTCCTTACTCAGCAGCTGGATAATCTCCAAGAAAAACAGCGGTGATTTGGTTCGATCTAACAGATCATTTAGAGCCGTACCCGCGAAGGTTACTCTTCGATGTCCTGGGAGAGCCGCTAGAACCCTTTCAGTCGCCTTTGCGGTGCCATGCACAGATTTCAGAACGGTTTTGAACGTGTCCCTGAGGTCTCGCTCCAGTTTGTTTCGCAACCCAGAGATATGGGAGACCTGCTGATCGTTCGTCTTCAGAAGCGAGATTTTTCGCTCCTTCTTGAGGACGTAATCTCGAAGGATTTCCAAATTGAACTCGTAGCCCTGCTGGCCGCGTTGGATCAGTCCATAGCCCATCAGATGCCTGACCAGCTCCGGATACTCCGCTGAAATCTCACTGAAGGTGTCGTAGTCGCCGCTGGCCAGGTAGACCAGCATTTCGTACTCCTCGTAGAAGCTTTCGCGCAGTACCCCTATCATCATTTCTAGGAACTCCTCAGCAAAGAGGGCGTACTCAGTCCCAGAGACTCGGTAGACCGATCTGTCGACTTCGACCGGCCGATCGCCTTTGATTTTCTCGTGGATATGACTGCACATCAATCGGATCAGGAAGGGGTGTCCTCCAAATTCAGAGGTCAGCCTGGCACAGATATCCGTCGAGAATCGAAGCCCCATGTAGGCTCCCAGGCCTCGAACCATCTCCGATACTTGGTCGACGTCGAAGCAGGGGATATACCTAGGTGGTATAGAGGCGAAAATTGGGTTTTCGTGGCCTAGAAGGCGAACCTCCTCTACGCTTTTCGGATTGGTGCCAACCACCAAGTAGGTGAGCACCTCAGTATGCAACTGGTAAAACGCTCGAAGCGTTTGCCAGAAATAGATGAAGTCTGGCTGGTCATTCCAGTGTGCGGACGCAGCTGTCCCTGGAGTAATTCGCTCTATTTCGTCGAAAATGAGCAGTGTGCGAATACGTTTTTTTGAGTTGTAGATTGCGAGCATATCCTGCGGGAAGCTCTCCGCAGCATTGGATTCCGTATAGCGGCCGGTGAAATCAATTTTGACGGTCGATTCGCGGACATCCTTATATTTCGAGACGACACGCTGCAGCAGTTCATACCAGCGAAGACCATGGGTCGCAGGTGTTTCACAGTCAAAGCCTACACTGATGAAGCCCTGATAGCTCAGTGCCCGTTCAATCGCGTATACGATCGACGTCTTCCCGCTCTTACGCAGCCCGAAGAGGCCGGAATGCTCGCCAGATTTGTGCCGATCGACAACGTCATTCACGATTTCTGAGCGACCGAAGAAAAATATCTCTTTCTTCAGTGGATTCCGATAGTCGAACAGGTTTCTGGAAAAATAACTCGTCCGGAATTTGTTGGAGATGACGTTCTCGTTGTAATTCTCGTACAGCTCTGTGTACGTGAACGGAATGACTAAAGGGCTCTCGGGGTCTTCGTCGACCACCTTGTCGACTTTCTCGGACACGTCCGGATCTTGGCTAACCAGAATATGGCAGACGTTTTCGAGCCGCGCGCCGCTGTGCATCGCATGGATTTGGTCAAAGACGTCTATGGTGCGTGGCTCGAACTGGGCGTACTCACTGAATACGCACAAGATTTCCCTGTCGATGTTGAACATCTCGGAGAACTCTTTCAGGGGCTTCATCAATAAATAGGAGTACCGGGCATTAGCCACCTTGATCTCGCCCCCGGAGCGGGTGAGGTACCAGTGCTGTGCCAGCTTCCTGAGGATGCCCTGTTCCGATTTCCGGAATTTTTCGATCTGAAAAGACTTATGAAATCCCGCCTGCACTTCGATGACCATTTTCAGCATCCATTCTGTTTCGGACAAATACTCGATTCTATTGCGCGTGACATCAATTAGCCAGCAACCCGTCCAGAGATCCCTACGCTTGTATACCCACAACTACTCCGGTGGCCGACCTCTAGCTCAACTTGCACGGATGTGACTCCCCAGGCGCCGAAACGTTGAGGACGTAATCTCGGTAGATCTCCTGCATTAATTTCAATACCAAATCCTTCCCGAGAATGTCCGCACTTCGAACGGCGTCCATGAGTATCTCAATCGTCACCTGATCCATCGCTTTCATGGAGAGTGGGCATAGCTGAGGTGCCGAGGTTCTTGATACACGCCCCCGTTATCACGCTGGTAAGGTCGGAAGAATCCATATTCAGCGATGTGACGGTCAAGCCACTGGTGTAGCGGGAAAAACAGTCCTCCGGGAGCTACCTCGTGCGGCAGCGATTGGGGCACATAACCAGGAGACAAAACAGCGCCGTCGACAACGTCAATTTCTGTGCCCCAATGGTGACGACTACCTCCAGGGAGAGCTGACCAATTGAGTATGCAGCTGATGATTTCGGACTCCGAAAGACGAGTGAAATCGCGAGCTTTTCCGTTGATGTCAAACAGCGGTTTTGCTCCGCAAAATTTTGAGTTCCAGATGCGTAGCTGTGTCCGGAAGTCCCGGAAGCTGCTGTATGGTGGTAAATCAACTCCAGAGCGACGTGCATCCGATTGCATGTCGAGAAATGCAGCCGCAACCTCCGGTTATGCAGCAAACCGCGGTTCGGAAAATTACGCGATATGGGTTCTGGATCGGCCTGTCAGCTCCAGATCGGTAAGCATAGGTTTACACGCTCATGGGCTCATGGGCTCATGGGCGAGTGGGCGACGGGCGAGCTGTCAGTTAAGCGCCAAGCGAAGGCTGAGCGTAGTGGCCGGGGCTCGCTCTGTCCAAGCCTATTCATAAGTTGAAGGTGCTGGGTCAGACGTGAAGCGGATCACCCCGAGCTCTACATCGAAGACCTAGCAGGCCTTGAAGACCCGGTAGTCCTCCAGCTCTCAACCCCGTCCAACCTAATCGCATTGTCGTGTTTCGACCTCTGGCATTTGGCCTCAATAGGAGGTACAGCCAGCTCACTGCCTTCGTACGCGTGTGGCGCGGTGAACAAGGCAAGTCTCTGCGTGCCTTTGTACCGCTGACGTTTGCACTCGGTGAGGCCTTCCAATTTGATTGGAGCGAAGAAGGTCTCCTGATTGGTGGCCTGTTTCGGCGCATCCAGGTCTCCCACATGAAGCTGTGCGCCAGTCGCGCATTTTGGTTGGTTGCGTATCCCAGCCAAGGCCACGAGATGTTGTTTGATGCCCATACCCGCTCGTTTGGCGCGTTAGGTGGGGTTCCGCGTCGCGGCATCTACGACAACATGAAGACCGCTGTCGACAAGGTCAACAAGGGTAAGGGCCGCACGGTCAATGCCCGGTTTGCCGTGATGTGTGCCCACTACCTGTTCGACCCGGACTTCTGCAACGTGGCCTCCGGCTGGGAAAAAGGCATCGTTGAAAAGAACGTCCAAGACAGCCGGCGACGCATCTGGCTCGATGCTCAAGACTGCATGTTCCACACCTTTGAAGAGCTGAATGCCTGGCTTGGCCAACGCTGTCGTGCACTCTGGAGTGAGCTGCTGCACCCGCAGTACAACGGACTGACGGTGGCAGAAGTCCTGGAGTTGGAACGAGTGGAGATGATGCCGATGCCCACCGCCTTTGACGGCTACGTCGAACGCACCGTGCGGGTCTCCAGCACCGGCCTGATCAGCGTGGCGAGAAATCGCTATTCGGTGCCGTGTGAGCGGGTCGGCCAGTGGGTCAGCAGCCGTCTGTATCCTTCACGGATTGTAGTCATCGCTGATGAAACGATGATTGCCAGTCACGAGCGCCTCTTTGATCGAGATCAGGTCAGTTTTGACTGGCAGCATTACATCCCGCTCATCGAACGCAAGCCCGGAGCGCTTCGTAATGGCGCTCCGTTTGCCGATCTGCCGAAGCCGCTGCTGCTTCTCAAGCGCGACCTGAGACGTCACACCCATGGTGATCGAGTCATGACGCAGGTACTGGCGGCTGTTCCCATCGCCGGGCTCGATGCCGTGTTGGTGGCTGTGGAGTTGGTACTTGAATCAGGCAGCTTGAGCGCCGACCACATCCTGAATGTCGTAGCTCGACTGACATCTACAGCAGCCCCTCCGTCCGCCGAGACCAGCCTTCAACTCAAGGTAGCGCCTGTTGCCAATACGGCACGCTACGACCGGCTTCGTACCACCGATGAGGAGACCCGCAATGCGTGATCTTATGGCGGAACTCAAAGAGCTGCGCTTGCATGGCATGGCCAACGCTTGGGACGAATTGGCTTCCCAAGGAGAAGCCTCGACCGCTTCGTCAAAATGGCTGCTTGAACATCTGCTCCAGCAGGAACAAGCAGATCGCGCCATACGCTCGGTTAACCATCAGATGAACATGGCCAAACTTCCCATGCATCGTGATCTGGCCGGCTTCGACTTCAGCTCTTCCAGCGCAGACGCCCGCCTGGTCAGGGATCTGTCCAACCTGGAGTTTACAGACACCGCGCAGAATGTCGTGTTCATCGGCGGGCCTGGAACAGGCAAGACACACCTGGCCACCGCCTTCGCCGTGTCCGGGATCACGACGCATAACAAACGCGTGCGCTTCTACTCCAGGGTTGATCTGGTCAATCTGCTGGAGCGCGAAAAATACGATGGTAAGGCAGGCCGAATCGCTCAAGGGCTGCTTCGGACAGACTTGGTGATACTCGATGAACTGGGGTATTTGCCCTTCAGCCAGAGCGGTGGAGCTCTGTTATTTCACCTGCTGTCCAAGCTGTATGAGCACACCAGCGTGGTGATCACGACCAACCTCAGCTTCTCGGAATGGTCGAGTGTGTTTGGCGACGCCAAGATGACCACTGCGTTGCTGGATCGGCTGACGCATCACTGCCACATCGTCGAAACGGGCAATGAGTCCTACCGCCTGCAACACAGCAGCTTAATTAATAAGACGAAGATCAAGTCACGTGAACGTAAGCGCAAGGACGATGATGGTACGGAGGCAGACGAGCCGTTTTGACTGGTGTTGAAGAAATACTCTGCTGCATAACTGCATGCGGCAGGTCTTCAACGGCTCATGTCGTCGGCAGGCTGCTGCTAAGGTTATCCACAATTGCTGATACAAAAATCAGCAATCCGCCCTGGGTCAAATTTCAATCGGCAGGGTGGGGGTCAGTTTTCAATCAGCGCCGACATTTGAGTATGGTACTCAAGGCCCAGATCACCAAAGTTCAATAATTGTAGGTGAATGCCCTTCAAGCCCGCTTTTTCTCGCCATGCATTTGCCTATTTGTACGAGTACTGGGCGACCATCGCCTTCTATATATAGGTTGATGGCGGTCTGACCGCAGCCTCGTGATGAAGCGAAAATCCGCGCACCATTAAGCACATCACTCAGGAGCAGCCGTGAGTCAAATAGGTCAGCCGGTTACGGTTTATCGATGCGAGCATGGGGATGGCAACGTCAAAAAAAGACAAGCCCATGTCGATGTGATAGCAATCTGATCTCATTCCCGTCATCATCCCTATATCAGCAAGATGGAACTGACGCAGCCGTATGTTGGGTCGACCACCTTGCAATGCGCAATGCCAGGGAACGGAACAGTGTCGTCATCGCCAGATACACTCAGTGCTGTCATAGACAAGCTTCTAGATGAATCGCCTCTCGACGACTTTGTCCGGTGCGTCCTCGATTTTTCCGGCCAACCGTCCGACATGGTTCCGAAGGTAGCTTTACTTCATGTCCGATTTCAGGAGGATATTCCTAACACGAGTTCACTAGCCGATTTTTTGAGTAACCAAGCGGTGAACTACGCCCTGAGCCGGAGGCGGCGGGATGCATATGTGGCGGAGCTGACTGCCGGAAAAAACGGCGACTTATCCCTTGTAACGCAGATCAGCAAGGCGGTGAGAGGTGCGTTCATTCAGTTTCGGAAGGAATATCCGTCACGGGCAAGCGAGGTAGGAGAGGTACTGGCGTACTGCGTAGCCGTTCATCATCTAAAAGCTGCTCAACTGGTCGCGAAGATGTCATTGAAGACAGCGGGGAACATGCCAGTCCATGGGCTTGATGGCATCCATGCTTCGGTCAAGGATGGTGTTCTAAACGTGTTCTTCCTAGAGTCCAAGCTAGCCGGAAGCGCGGCAAGTGGTACCGCTGATTACGCGGAATCAGTTTTGGGTTTTGGTAACAATAAAAAACAATATCTCCAAGAGTATGGGTTAGTAAGGGATCTGGGGAATCTTGATACTTTAAGTAGCTCGGATAGGGAGCATCTGATGGCGTACTTGGATGTTTATTCTAAACCGAACTCGCAAAGGAGGGAACGTTCAGTAGGTGTAATTTGTTATTCTGAAACAAAGCATTTCGCTAATAAGGTGCTGGTCGATGATGGGCCGCTGGATAAACATGAAGTGCACTTTGGTAAGTTGTTAACTGAAGACCATGGCCGGCATCATAAGAACGCGAGCAATCAGTTAGCAACGCAAGGTTTAGATGCCAGCAAATGCATGCTTTTTCTAGTGGCAGTGCCGGATGTTGATCAGTTGAGGGAAGAGTTCTATGAAGCGCTAGGGCTTCCACCTGCACCGCTGGACTCAACCTTAACTCAGACCACATCCAGTGAGGATGAATCAGAGTGAGCAGCTTTGCATCCGAACTGTCCGCGAGATTTCTCAAAAATTCGAGTTTTTTGAACGCACTTGATCATCTTCAGTCAGCCGGCGCCGCAAATACGTTGCCCAGCAAGCTGGAAAGGTCAACGCAGGATCCTGACGAGGAGGCTTTGGGCAAGCTTTTGTATTGCGCATCTGTTTTTGCTCAGTCAGAGGTGGAAGGTCATATAGGATTGGCCCAAGCTATTGCGTTCAATGCAATGCTGGTCAGCCAAAATCAAACTATCTTGGATCGCTGTACTACCATATTGACTGATTTGGGGAATTTCCCTGGTCTTAAGTATGCCGAGCTCACATTCAAATCGAAGATTAGCAGCTTGGTTGGAATGATTCAGCGAAACGTGGTAGAGCACCTTAATAGCATCTATGTTCATGGTCAGAAAATTGCGTTAACTGATTACCAAAAAACTGTGTGGGATTGGTTGGAAGGTGGCAGATCACTGGCAATCTCCGCGCCGACGTCGGCAGGTAAATCTTTCCTGGTTATCGAGCATCTTTGTCGCCGAGCTATCACGGGAAATGATTTTACTTTCGTATATATTGCTCCGACTCGTGCTTTGCTTTCCGAGGTTCACATTAAAATTAGGGAGCGGTTGGCCAGCGATCCTGAGATTCGCGTTACTGATATTCCAACCTTTGAAAAAGTTTCTAGGCAAATATTTGTTTTGACTCAGGAGAGATTGCAAGTATTGCTATCCACGACGTCGGTCAAGATTGATCTACTCGTCGTGGATGAAGCACAGAATCTGTCCGATGGTGCGAGGGGGATGATTCTTCAGGATTGCATCGAGCAATGTTTTGAACGCCACGCCCGTACCCACGTTGTTATGTTGGCACCTGGCGCCGAGGGCTTTAAGCAAGCCATAGAAAGCTTAGGATTGCCTGAGATTTCAGAAATATCTACGACCGTATCTCCAGTCCTGCAAAACAGGATCGTTGTGACGAAAACCACTAGCTTTAATAAGCTCGAATTCAAGCTCCTATCGAGTCACAAAGCGACGCCTGTAGGTTCTATGAGTTGTAATATCGGGCTGTCTTCACCGGAAAGCCGTCTCGCCGCTGTGGCTCTTGAACTAGGGAGTAGTGACGGTTCTTTAGTCTATGCTAAGACTCCGACAGAGGCTGCGAGCTTGGCCAGCACCATAGCGATTGGCGTCACTGATGAGAACGCGATAGGTAAGAATGACGAGCTAGTCACTTTTATAAAAGAGCATATCCACCCGGAATACCACTTGATTAATATGGTCTCGAAAGGGGTCGCGTTTCATTATGGGCAGATGCCATCACTCCTTCGTGAAGCGATAGAGTCAGCATTTCGTAACAGCACGATAAAATTCCTAGTTTGTACAACTACCTTATTCCAAGGTATTAATCTTCCTGCGAGAAACGTATTCATTAATACTCCCGCGCGAGGCAAGGGTGCAAAGCAAATCCTTGACCCTGCCTTGCTTTGGAATTTCGCGGGAAGAGCGGGGCGGATGGCTAAGGATATCGTGGGTAACGTATTTTTGGTCGATTATGATTCATGGAGCGACCAGCCCATGGATAAGTTTTCGAAATTCACGATCAAGTCTGCGTTGTCCGACGCCATCTCACAAAACGTGAGCGACGTGCTGAAGGTTCTCCACGGTAATGCACCTCCGGGAAAACCTCGGGACGATGCTAATCGAAATGCGATTGCCTCAGCCGGTATGTTGATCACGAAGGCTCGACAGGGAATAGTCCAAGACTTTCTAAATCGCGTGGCGCCTGATTTGGATGTTTTGGACTCTCGCCTGCTTCGGGACGCGTCCATGAGTGCGTCGGATAATATATCCTTGCCGTTGAACGTATTAAGCTCCAATTGGACACTTGACCTGTTTGCTCTCAATGAGCTGATGCTGTTTATCAATGCGCAGGTAGAGGCCGGATCTGTAGATGAACTCATTCCTAAAAATCCGGCTGATCTTGGGAAACGATCTTTTTCATATTATCGCGATATATTTAATATCCTATTCAAATATATTAAGGGCTATGGCGGAAATTATGGTGGATATGTATCCAGGATTGCCGTTAGATGGATGGAAGGCAAACCATACCCGTTCATCCTAAGGCGGGAGATTGAGTCTAAACAGGATGAAATTCAGAGAAAGCGCGATATCGAAAGTATGAATGTCCGTACGGTGCCGGGCTACAAGGCCAAAAAGATAGCGGCTCTCAATCCAAGCAAAGTGATCAAAGACACCTTCGATACTATTGAGGACGTTGTGCGTTTCCAGTTGGTACAAATGGGGAAGGCCTATATCGATATTTTGATTCATGTACTCGTACAGCAAGGGTTAAGTCACAGGGTACCTGAAATCTTTGATTTTTCTTTGGCGTTGGAATTGGGGGTCAGCACGCTAACCGGTCGTGCATTCCTTGAACTTGGCCTATCACGAATCGCGGCATCTGAGCTTCAGAAGGTATTTCCAGACAGCGATCTAGACGTCTCAGCCGCTCGAAAACTACTTTTAGATTTTGATCCTAGTCCTCATAAGTTGAGCCAAGTCATCGTTGATGAAATTAGCAGAGTGCAGGCTGCCATAGCCGGTGTAGAGCTGCTTGCCGGTTAGTGCTATACAGCCCATGAAGACTTGCTGGTATTGGCCTTAATAGATAAATACCAAGAATTCTGAATTGCCATGCTCAGCCGTGGCGAGTTCAACCGCCCATTCTAAACTATCATTCAACTGCTCGTATATTGCCCCATGGATCCGTTACCTACTTTGGATAGTTATACTATGCATTCGGATCGGAGCATGAGGAAAATTATTGAGTCGGGAAAAATGAGAGAGGAGGGTGGGGGCTAACGTCAGCCGGACTAGACTACATCCCATGTTGGAAAATTAGGTTGGGAGTAAATACGGAAGTTATCAGCGGCCCGAACTGCAGATGCTCTTGACTAGCACTTATCTGTCAGTCATGTGAAATATTTCTGATTTTAAAGAGCTGCCGTGCAGACCATCAAAGTCGGGAGTTTAATATAGGCTAAAGGTCTAATATTTACGTGTCCTTGGTGGCAGTAGATCAGGATTTAGCAGATTTGTTGGATTGCTGCAATAGTCTTCGTGTTTTTTATTTCGTATGCCGTATTTAGATCAAAATAATGGCACGCCAAATCTGTTCTTCGTTTGATAGACTTGTCTCGCGTCTTGGCACAAGCCGAGCGTCACTGGTTCGCCAGTGTTCCTTTAATCGTAAGAAGGGTGACCTTATGACGAGACCTAACTTGAACGGAGTACAAAAGAATGGGCACAAGCGACGAAGACCATAAACACATCGAACAACTAATTCACGGGCTGCATAAGGACGGCAAACTTCCAGTGAAGGTAATCCCAGCGGGCTCAGTCGCTTTTAGAGTGCAAGAGACCGGATACAAGGGTGCTGCTTACTTCGGATGTCCTAAAAAGCCCCAAGAATTGGGAAGGTATAATGATCCTGGGGAGCTTTTCCAGGTCTGGTACGGAGCGGAGCACCCCAGTGGTGCGTTGGCTGAGACCTTTGGGCGGCTGCGACCACCCGACATGAAAGGGTTGGGTATCGTCTTAAGCACGACGGATCTCGAAATGCGCGATATGTGCACAGTCGAGGTGGTGAGAGACCTGAAATTACTAGATCTCAAGCCCTGCCTTTCAAAGCTGCACCGCACTGTAGATGAGGTGACCGGCCCTGAATACACGCTGACGCAAGCAATTGTGAGTTTTGTGGCTAGGCTGACACCAGAGTCTTTTGACGGCATTGCATACGAGTCACGCCATCACCCAGACGGGCGTAGTTGTTATGCGCTTTGGGTGGCACCGGATGGGAGCCCTACGGTGTCAACGGTTGAGATGACAAAGCTTTCGGAATTCGAGCATTACGGCGAAACCCCGGATTACTTTGATGGCGATGTAATGGATGCTGAAGAGATCCTGACAGAAATCTTGGGATATAGGGTAACGGCTCCATAAGCTTCAACATTCAGACAGCGCCCCACTATTGGGTGCGCTGTTTTTAGCTGGGTACACCAGTCATGAAAAGCGCAGCTTCGCGTTTGATAGCGCTTAACTCTTCCTTATCTGCTCCCTTTTTTAGGAGCCTGTACGGCATCTCATACTTGCCTTCCGTGACGGTAATGGGGTTAAGAAAGAACGTGCAGATGCTCTCCGGGCTAGAGCCCTTCAATATCCCCAGAATCTCTTCCAGATGCGGTAGCTTTGCCTTCTCAACGAACTGGAAGCCTGGAAAACAGTAGTCCTTGCCTTCCTGTATAGCGATTAGCGTCCCTTTTGATACATGAGTGCTCACGGTTTGCCGAGTGACTCTCAAAATCTCTGTGACTTTTTTGCTCTTGTAGAGCCCACCGAACTCTTCAAGCTTCTCGAAGAACTCGATTTTTGCTTCGGCGCGACGAATGAGCTTTCGCGTTTCTCGGGTGTTGAGCGCGCCTACCACGGCACTGCTGACGGTAAGCGCGCGAAGCAGCTCTCCGTCCGTGAGTGAGCCAATGTCATCGGCGGTTTTGTTTTCTTTCCAATGATCCAGCACTTGGGAAATGACTTTGACGATCCGCACGGGGATCCCGCCTGCGCCGGGAATGTTGGCAAGGTCGGACTCAAGTTTTTCGATGGCTTGATGGAGTGGTGTAATCGAACTCATGATCTACCTCGTTACGTGATTGACAATTTACGTTAAATTAATTCTGGTAAATTGTCAATGTTTTTGACGTGACGCATGCTTTGCCCGCCCCCCCGGCGAGTTCGTCGGGCCGCGATATGAGAAGCAGGTTTCGGGGAAGGGAAAAATTTGCCAGAGAACGTGGGCGCTTCTCGGCTTCAGGTACAAGAGGCCTCAATTTGAGCGCGACATTCCAGCGAGATTGGCAAGTCAAGATCGAACCTGGCGTCGCCTAAGGTCATCATCCTCATGAGGAATTGGGAGGTGACGAGCATTTGTTGCATGAAGGGTCGGGATCGCTCATACGCGCAAGTGCCTAGAGACAGAATGTTATCCACAGGGTAGTATTCGCTATCAGACTGAGCATGAGTGTTATATGTGTTCGGAATAAAAAGTGAATCAGTTCGGATAATCATAAAATGAAGCCAGAAGAAACAAAACCAAAGCTCACAACGAGCATCAGGCTGGATCCTCCGATCCGTGCAGCCTACACCCGCTTGATCGAGGGAGCAGATCTCTCTGTGAGTGAAGATTTGCGCAGCCTTGTGGGACGGTCGGTAACGGCCTCTGAGCAAGTTGATCTCAAGGGGTTTAAGGTCGACTGCTCATTTCACTGGCAAGAGCCAGTAGATCGTTTTCCGGAGCATGTCGGTAATATGCTCGTTACCGTTACGCCCCCCGAAAGTATCCCTACAAATGTCTTCCAGCGGATGGTTTTCGTCATCCCGGAATTTTGGAGTGAGAACAACGGGCTCAAATTCGAACCCTTTCGGATTGACTCGGCTTACTTCCACCGTGTCACAGCTGCTGAAAATCTTCGGACAAGCCCCAAGATAAATCGCAACGTCTTGAGCTTTTATTTGATTGAGGGGCAGTGGCGGGCTGCGATGTTCAAATACAGTACTGGGGTTGAGGTACAGTCGATGGAGGCCCAGATTCGTGAGGCGATTACTCACCACGTGACTAGTACTGTGGTCTGCTATCTGATAGGGCATTTACCGCCGTCGCGATTGATTTCGCAGGAGTTACTAACGCAGTACCAGGAGTCGCTCACTCCAGAGACGCGGTCTTTGATTCAGACAATCTGAGGCTATTTCTAGAATGCGTCATCACAGGGATCCCCCCAGAGGTTGTTTTTGAAACTGGGGGGTACCTCTTGTAAAGCGTGTACGGGGCGTATATCTGCAGCCACGTATGCGAACCCGATAATCGCATCACTGCCGGCCTAGCTAAATACGGCTTCGAGTCAACAGATAGGGCACATCTAGGATCACGATTTCTTCCAGAGATCATTCACCGTCGACCTCGGAATCCCGAGCTTCTCGATCGTGGCTTTCTGGCTCAGCCCTTGGCGTTTGCACTCTTGAACCGCAGCAAGTTTGTGCGCTCTCTCTTCCGCGCGCGAACTCTGCCCATCGCCCTCGAAGTTGCGTAGCAGCTTCTCGATGCCTCCCAACTGCTCGAACTCATCGATCTCCCTTTGCGCCCGGACAAGCGCGTCAGCCGGCGAAATTCTGTCTCGGGCAGCAACGCAGAGCGCGAGAAGCGTAACCGGGTCGAGCTTGAGGGCGCGGGACAGCTCATCAAACTTGTTCAGGGTCGGTGAAGATTTCGCGTTTTCCATTAGCCAGAGGTGCTTACGATCACCTGCGTTCCCGAGATCTTGCTGAGAAAGGGCTCTGACCGATCGCGCAGCTTTTAGCGCCGCTGCTAAACCTTTGCTCAGTGACATCAGCATCCCTCGGAAAAGCGAGGATAGAGCCATGTTGATCAATCCGGAGCGACGGTATATATTCCCCATCCGGATTGTTCTGGGTCGGCGATCAATTTACTTGTGCTAGGTGACGCGCCCCCATGGATGACCGCGTTTCTCAGCGGCATGCCAATCAATATAGGTCTAAATCGAAGCTTAGCGGGGGGCCATGAAACTCTATATTTTGTCGGACTTGCATAATGAGTTTTCCCAGTTCACCCCACTCCCAACGGACGCCGACTTAGTCATCCTGGCCGGTGACATCGACATTCACGCCAGAGGGGTGACATGGGCGAACCAGACATTTTCGTGCCCTTTAATTTACGTATGTGGAAACCACGAATTTTACAAAGGTCACATCGACAAAACGCTGAAAAAAATGAAAGACGCAGCCGCGCCCCATGTCCACATACTTGAAAACGACGTTTTTGTTTGGCAGCAAATTCGTTTTCTGGGCACGACCGCGTGGACTGATTTTTCTACGACGGGAGACATGGTCGCTGCGAGCACTCTAGCCCGAGATTGCATGAACGATTTTCGAGTTATCAGGGCCGATGCTTCTTATCGTCGTTTGCGCCCGGATGACCCGGTCTCTCGAAACAAGGTGGCACGTGGCTGGTTAACTCAAGAGCTGGAAAAGCCTTTTCCCGGGCGAACGATCGTCGTGACTCATCATGCTCCAACGCCTGCTGTCATCGGCGACAAGCATGACGGCCATCTAAGTGCTGCATACGCAAATCATTGGCCTGAGCTCATCGAGAAGGCGGATCTTTGGGTTTTTGGTCATACGCATAGAGCAGTCGACGTTGAGCTCTTAGGGTGCAGAGTGATCTCAAATCCGAGGGGTTATCACCAAAACGGCGCATTAGGCCCATTTCATAAAGTGCATTGATGATGAAAAACAGAAGGAGGCTGCTTGCCAGTCGAGTAATCACAAATGCAGATGATCCTGTTGGAATTCCGAGCGTCGTGACGGAAGCCCTAAAGGTTGATTTTGGGACTCTAATCACAGGGTATCTATGCTGCGCGGCTTTTGAGAGAAACTACGCAATTGGCATCATATTCGGAGATTTGTTCGGCAGGTTTGAGAACGGCAAGGGTATCCACACGTCGAGCGTCCTGAGCCAAGCCGTGGTGAAAGGGTATGTCCTTGTTGAGACGCTCAACAGTCTTTATGTCATTTGCAGCTGGGCTCATGACGAATCTGGCCTTCGTTTCACGGGCCAGTTGCACTGACCCGCTCTGTGATGACCAGGAAAGTAGCAGGTATGAATTTTTGGTACCGGAGAGCGACGCCCATGAGCCTCGACGAGTAGGCAATCCCGTTACGCAGAAATGGGTTCCGATCAGACTATAGATTGACTGAAGTACCTGATCCCTAGGGAGCATTCGTATGACTGATATTTTGCAGGAAGTCGCAGCTCTGTTCGATCGCAGCGGCGAGCCTGTTGAGGGCTTTGATATGGGGCATGTCGAAGCCGAGGCCGAGGCGATTATGAGCTTTACTGGTCGCCCATATTGCTTGGTTCGAGCCTGGAGCATCATCGAAGTTGATGTCTCCGAAGATTATAAGGTCTCGCTAGCAACAGATGGATTATCGCCTTACGTGCTCTATGCCTCGGATGTTGTTCTGCACAGCGGTGGCAAGCGTCGACCAGGTGATTGGGTGCGGAGCACATTTCAGCGCTCATTCACTCAAGGCTTCTTGTTTGAAACGAAAAATACGACCTATCTGTTGATGGGCCCGGGCCTTCGGAAAAAGGCGAGCGTTGAAGCGATCTTGGCAATCGTTAGCTGAGACTAAAACCGTGAGCAACACGAGGGGCCACGAGAGTGTGCTCCCGCATTATTGACTAGGTAAGGCAGATTTTTTTGGACATTGAAATACTGGGTGATCTTCTCTACGGCCCAGCTCGCGTATTGTACGGATCAAGGCTCTCAGACGAAAACCTATTGGAGGCCACGCACGAAACCTTCGGGGCCCAGGCGGTTTGCATCGTCAGAAACTGGATGCTTATCGACGTCAAGTTGACTGGCCGCCATGAACAATTGGTAAAGACCAATGGACTGCAGCCTACGCTGCTTTATGCGAACAAAGTCGTTAGCGCGAATGCCACAGAGAATCTGTCACAAGGCGTGTTATCTGGCTTTCAGTATCGCTACGAAGACTGTTTTTTTGCATCTGAGGACATGCTCTACGTGCTTGGGGGGCGAGGATCGCGCAAATCTGCTGAGGTACCTGCAGTATTCGCGTTATCAGAGCAGTGCGGAGGCGGATTCCGGGTCGACGATGGACGATGATTTCCTGGTGGTTTTGCCTGCCCGACATCGTCTGATTCTTGATGATCAGGTCATACGTGAAATTGCTTGCATGCCGGGCTGGTGGTCGTTGCTGGGCAAACTCTGTCAGACGCTCCAAGGCATCTCTGGATGCGCATTACGACGTTCCAGCGATCATCATCGTACGGGTAAAGTGGGGCGGACTGCGGATTTATTACCGAGGTGGTGATGAGGTCTGCTGGGAAATGGTGGACAAGGCGATGGAGACTTCCCTGACAATTTGCGAGATATGCGGCGGCAAGCGAAAGCGGATAGGAAAACGGCGGTATAGCGTGCGCTGCCCAGCTCACTCCGCCTGGTCAACGGCTCCTGTTTTGAAAGCAAAAACACGCTGTATACACTCGCCAGCCGAGGTGCCAGAAAGCTTATGGGCATGCCTGAGTTAGCCGCGCTGAGAGATCCACAGATTACCGTCTATTCAGCTTAGCCAAACACCGGCGACAAGCAAAATGCAACGACCACCGCCAGCTCCTGGCCCAGGCTGTGTGAAAACTCACTCACGAACTTTAGGTCTGCGTTGCTAACAGGAGAGATCATGAGCGCGTTGTCAGCCCTTTCACCGCAAGTGCGCCAGCACCTGTTGGTGACCGGCAATTACTTGGCCTTTACCCTCAATGTCGTGCGATAGCAGGAGAGTGCGCCAGCACTTCCTCTCGGTAAGCCGGGAGTGCAACGACTGCTTCGACTGCGCGCACTACCTGCGCCATGCGATCCAAGTGGGCCGGTGCGATGAAGACCGGATGGGCTGCGAATAGATGAGGGCAGCGTTGCTGCACAAGCTCAAGCAAACCTGGCTCACCGAGCGTCGACTCCAGAGTCTCGCGCAGAGCATCTTTATCCAGGCTGATGCAAAATCACTGGTTGTTGAGGCTTTCTATAGGCCCCCTGCTAGAGCCGCCGCCGCGAGTGCCGCCGAAAGAAACGCCGCGTTATTGTCGGACAAGGGCATGGCCAACTTAGGCATCGCTATTTCTCCTAGGGCTCTGAGACTTGACGGGCCGAGTCCCTAGCCCGAAGCCTGTAATTTTTTGAGGCGGGCACAGTTGGGCCTCTCAACACAGAGTGTGGCTGGACGTCCAGAGGCTGCCTATCTAAGCGCTGAGCCACTGTTCGACTTTGTCACGGGTCGGGATGCCCCCTGAGTGAACCACCTTTCCATCAATCACGACGCTGGGCGTGGACATTACCCCGTAGCTGACGATCTGTTGCATGTCTTCGATTTTTTCCAGCTTTACGGGGACGCCTTTCGCACTCGCCACCTGTTCGATGATAGATACTGTCGATTTGCATTTTGCACAACCGGTGCCCAGAACCTTGATATCTTTCATAAAAACCTCGGTAGGTGGATTACAAAGCGAAGTTGAAGACGTAACCAACGATGAGAATGCCGACGGCGACGACCCCAATGAAGGTGGCTATCAGGCGAACTTTCAGCACCTTGCGCAAGATCACCATCTCCGGAAGGGATAGAGCGATGACACTCATCATGAAGGCCAGTACGGTGCCCAGCGCCGCCCCCTTTGCGAGCAGTGCCTGCACAATAGGAATGATGCCTGCCGCATTGGTATACATGGGGATGCCGATAAGAACCGCGAGCGGAACCGACCACCAGGCTTCTTTGCCCATAAAACTGGCCATGAAATCCTCAGGCACATACCCGTGAATGCCTGCGCCAATAGCGATACCGGCAAGGATGTAAGGCCATACTTTCCCAACGATTTCACGCACGCTACTAAGCCCGGCATTTGTTCGCTCATGCAGCGGCATACTCGTGTCCCCAACAGTTGCCTGGATCTTGGGCATATTACGAACCCAGTCTTCCAGATAGGCCTCCATTTTCAGGCGCCCAATGACCCAACCAGCAACAATCGCAATAAACAAACCCAAACTGAGGTACAGCAACGCAACTTTCCAGCCGAATAGGCCAAGCAGCAGTGTCAGCGCTACCTCATTCACCATGGGCGCAGAAATGAGAAAAGAGAAAGTCACCCCTAGTGGCACCCCGGCTTGAACAAAACCTATAAATAGAGGAACGGCTGAGCAGGAGCAAAATGGGGTAAACACACCGAGAGAGGCCGCCATGACATTGGCCATCCCTTCGCTTCGCCCTGCCAACATTGCGCGGGTGCGCTCAGGTGTGAAGTGGGAGTTGAGCATGCCCATCAAGAACACGATGCCGGTCAACAGCATCAGCACTTTGGGCGTGTCGTAGAAAAAAAACTGTAAGGCGCCTCCAAGGTGGCTATTACGATCAACAGGAAGCGCTGCGACCAAAGCCTCTGAAACAGGAATCAGGGCTTCATACAATCCGAACCAGACAAGCGCTGCTACCGCTAAAAACATGCGGGGATTCCGCTCAGGCCAGCGCACGATCATTTCGTTCATGTCCACTGCTCCTAAGGTATAGACGCACTAGGCAACGGACTGCTCGGCGAGAAAGGCTGCGATCTCATTGACTGTGCTGCGTGCTGTGCGTGTTACACCGATCAAGGTGGCAGAAGCCGAACCTGTCCACTCGCCATAGCCGACCAGCCATAGTCTAGGCTCTTGGATCGAGTGAGAGCCTTCGACCTCAACGCGGCCTTCGGTGTTGATCACCCCCAGCGTATCCAGATGCTGAAGTGCTGGCCTGAATCCGGTACACCAAATTACCGCGTCCACTGCAGATTCGGAACCATCGGCCCAAATCACGCCATCGCGAGTGAAATGTTCAAAAGGGCGTACAGACTTGAGAACTTCACGCTCACGGGCTTCTACAACTGGCGGCACCATGACAATGTCTCCCAACCCGCCGACGGGCTGGTCAATGACACGCCCCTCCTGCTGAGCTTTCAAGCGCTGAGTGGCGCGCTCAAATAGTACCCGTCCATCCACTTCGTCAGGCAAAAAGACCGGCTCAGTAGGGGTTACCCAAGTGGTATCGGCGACCTTGGATACTTCTGCCAAAATCTGCGCTCCTGAATTACCACCACCCACCACCAAAACCTTCTTGCCAGCAAACGCTTGTGCTTCGACATAGTTCGCGGAGTGCAATTGCCGCCCGGCGAATTGCTCGGCATTCGGGTAATGAGGGATGTAGGGATTGCTCCAGGTGCCGGTAGCGCTAATTACAACCTTGGCATCCCAATACCTGTCGTCAGAACGTACTCGTAAGCCAGACTTTATACGTTCCACAGAAACGACCCGAACCGGGCGCTCAACCGGAAATTGGTAGCGCTGCTCATATTGGTTGAGGTAATCGACCACATGATTTCGTGTGGGGTAACCCTCTTGCGCGGGCGGCATCATCCAGCCGGGGATCGAACTCCAAGTGGACGGGGAGAATAAACGCAGCGAGTTCCAGCCATGCCGCCAGGCACCACCGGGCTCTTCCTCCGCATCGAGGATGACGAATGAAAGTTGAGCTCGGCGTAGGAAATACGCTACTGCCAAGGCTGACTGCCCCCCGCCGATAATGACTACGTCTAGCTGGTCACTCAGTGAATGAGTCATGTGGGGGAAACCTTAGATCGGTGCTGGGCGTTAGTAAGTTTATCGACTCAGCTTTGACTCTTACTGATCTAGCGCATATTGAGAGGGAATTGACTGTCACCGTTTCAATGCTTCGAGTGGCTCCTTTGGCTGATTTTGTTGAAAAACTTTTCGATGGTCTCGACTACAAAAAAAGCTCGCACGAGATGAAATCTGAACTTGGTATAGAAGAAAGCCAGCTCAAATTTCACGTAGCAACGCGTAAAGTAGACGTTTTTCAAGCTCAGTGCAGATTGAGCCAAGCCGCTCGGACTTTTTCAACAGAATTGAGCCATAGCTGCCAGGTGTCACTTTCTTTTTTTGATAGTTCGGAAAAATTGGATTTGGGCCGGGTAGTGCTTCTGCGGTCACACGATCAATGCCAGTCGCGTAGACATAGCATGCACTGCCTCGTTTTCCGTGTCCTCAATTGGTCTCCGTAGGTCAGGGTTTGATAGTCAAATGATTGCCTTCGACTTTAAGACACCCATCGTTCTGCATGCGCCTCAAAGCCCTGTATAGAGCTTCGTGAGTCAAGCCCAGATCTTTTGCCCAAGACTTGCGCGACTGACTGAGCGTAACGGCGCCATCGCTGCCTTCGGATTCAATGTAATGGGTGATACGGTCAGTTGCGCTATGCAGGCACAGCCTTTCGCATTGAGCGCGTAGCTTTTGGATTTCCTTGGATAGTTCTGATTGCCAGGCTCTGCGAAATGCAGGCACATCATCCAAGGCCGCGCGAAACGCTACGACCGGAAACAACAGCAAAGTAGTGGATTCGGTAGCTATAGCGTCACAGTGGTAGGCGCGGCTGTCGATACTGGCTTCCGCAATGAAGCCTCCACGTGAGTGTTGCAAGACCACTTCGAGGCCATTACGGCCTAGCCGAACCAGGCGCGCTTCGCCCGAGATCACAAGATAAACATGACGAATCGGATCTCCAATCAGAAAGAGTATCTCGCGAGTATCGGTATCCACCTGCCTGGCCGACACACGCAGTGTCTCTGGGATGAGGGCCGCTGATGGTTGGGCGGCGATCAAAGCCGGCCAGTCCAATGCATCATTTACATTCTTCATATGATTAGGATCATACCCATGGAAGGTCGTCACATCATAAGATTGATGTAACGTCAATTTCGGAAAAAAATCATGCGCATAATCGCTATTACTTTGGGCGTTATTGTTGCTTTCGCCGGAAGCGCTGATGCCCAAATTATGGATCACTCTGAAATGAACCATGCCGCTCATATGACGGCGATGGCCGACGCGCAGCGTAAATCAGAAGTATCCCAACGCGGCGAAGAGGTAATGCCATTTAGCCTAGCAGCAACGACCCACATCTTTACAAAAAACGCCGAAGGTGGGGTGCAGCAAGTTGTGGCCAAGAAGTCCACTGACGCCGACCAAGTGAAGTTAATTCGCCAGCACCTGCAAGAGATCCGCAAGCAGTTTCTGGATGGCGACTTCTCAGGCCCTTCCCGAATCCATGGTGACGACATGCCAGGCCTCGCCGATCTAAAAAACGCCAAACCAGGACAAATCTCCATCGTTTACCAGGATGTTGAAAGCGGCGCAGAGCTGATCTACAAAACGTCGGATGCCAGCTTGGTGTCGGCATTGCACAAGTGGTTTGACGCCCAACTCTCCGACCATGGTAAGGATGCTATGGAAGGACATTCCAAGTAGACGATAAAGCCCGACGGAATTTAAAAGACCGTCAAAGCACGACACTCAGCAGCCATCCGGCTACACCACCGACCACAACCAACCATGGCGGTTGCTTCCAAAACATCAGAGCGACTAGGCACTAATATCCTCGACGCCGAGTTAGGTTTGAACACCTACGACCTGTGGCACGACAGGGCGGTATTCCATTTTCTAACCAGCGCACAAGAACGCCGAGCTTACGTCCGGGCTGTACTTCAGGCGGTCAAGCCTGGCGGTCTGGTTATAGTGGCAACTTTCGCGGAGGACGGGCCCAGCAAATGCAGCGGGTTACCGGTTATGCGCTACGACGCAAAGGAGCTTCACGCGGAGTTTGGTGAGCCGGTTGTACTGCTTGGACATGAAAAGGAGTCGCACCATACGCCTTGTGGCACAGAAGTTCGTTTACTGTTTTTACCGCAAGCTAGCCTGATGACCATGCGGTTTGGATGATCGTTTTATGATGAGGAAGATGGTCTCATAGCCAGCGGCGAACCTTCGCTTGATAGGCCAAGAAGTCAGCTCCAAACAAGGCGGTCAACGCACGCTCCTCGGGGGTGATCTGGAACCGGTTCATGTACAAGATAAATCCCAGTACCCCGAGCAACAAAAGCGGCGATGCAAGATAAAAGGCCCAGGCAGTGAGAAACATAGCAAAGCCGACGTACATCGGGTTGCGTGAATATCGATAGATCCCTGTGCTTACGAGCGCTGATGCTGTTTCAGGCTTCAACGGATTGACAGTTGTCTTCGCTCGCCGAAAAGACACCGCTCCTGAAAGATCAAAGAAGCCTCCCGTACAGAACACGAGCAAAGCCAACATCACTCGCATCGAATGTGCCACGTCGATGCTTGGAAGATAGGCTGAACCACCCCACATCAGCACCCCAAACAGGACTGCAACAATGGGCGGAGGAATCTTGTTTTCCAATGTACTCATAGAAACCACCTTAAATTTGCAGGAGTAAGCTGAGCATACAGGTTACGACCTAGAGACAAGCAAGGCAGCAAATGTGACCTTGATTTATTCGGGGGGCTTAAGCGTTGGGGTCAGGAAGGGGTGTTGCCCGGACGGTTACTGTAATCGCATCCAAGGCATCAGATTAGATGGCTATTTAGGTGTCAAATGCGACAATATGCATGCCATATACGACAATATGCGCTCGCCCCCCTTAATAAAAAACTTTTGAGACGGAGTTCTTATATTTGAGACCAAAGAAAAAGCGAGGTAAGCAGTCGCTCCGTTTTCTTGAGCGATACCACCGATTCTGTCTTCGCTTTTTGTCTTTGATTCTGCTTCGCCTCTGACGATTTTCAGCGCGGATACGGTGTTGGAAACACCCGTAGGACACAGGGAAGTCGCGCATTCGGTCGCCAGACCGCTGCTTCTCACTTTGGCTTCAAAAAGCGAGCTCTTAAAGTTTAAAAAATCTGTCGCCTAGCACAGCGCCAATCATTGGGATTGGTACGTCTGAAATTTGAGGTGGCAGCGTGGATTATTCACTTGAAGTAAAAATTTGGTCGTTGGCGCAGGCGGTCTATTCAGATGAGGATTTTGCTGAACTGATCATCGACGTGGCCAAGATATACAAGCGGCGACCTGGGTATTTTGACGTGGAGCGAATATATGCATCGACTATCGGGGCTCAAGGCGTCTTAGCGCTACGCACCGCCCTTGAGCAGCCCGTGGAGCAAGTATACGGTTTCGCCGCGTCGAGCTTTGTGCTTGTGAGAGCTCCCTTACGCCAGCATCTTTACGAGCAGTTACAGCGAAGACTGATCGAGTCTGGATACTCTTGCGACGCGGTGCTGGAGGATCGGATGGCGCGGGACTTAGGGCTTTAAGAAAGTGGAGCGGGGGGGCATTTACGTATTCGCATCAGGCGCGTTTGATCGTTGTGCATTCGTAGATCACTCGGCTGTCGCTTTCACCTGGTAATGCCGCTGCGCTTTTGCTCTGTTCCCGCACGTAGCCATGGAGCACCACCGTCTCCGGTGATTCTTGGACGTATCGATAAACAGCCAAGTACACCCCTCACACTGCTTGATTTTTGCAACCAAATCGCTGGCAAGCAGCTCATGCAGCCCCAGGGCGAGTCTCTGTGGGATGGTTGTCAAATCGGTTATGGCTGGAGGTGTTTTCCAGGATGTAGCACCGACTTTATCTCGGGATAGAAGGGCGCTAGAAATTGCTTTCTTAATCGAAGTCTCGACTATTTTCCAATCGTTTGCAGGCGGCTCTTTATTATTGCAGATGGCCATAAAGACTCTATATACCGTCTCGCGCCACTGCACCAGGCCGACCAGTGCTCGCTCTGAATACGCTGGAGTGCTAGAGGCTGCGACCACGATGCTCTGGGATTGCGCAGCGTCTATCACTCCTGCCGCCAAGCTCCAAGCCAAAACTGACGCGTAGCTCGTCAGTCGATTTTGGTCAGCTGACCGCCCTTGAGCATCAACGGTGTTGAGGAAGTCGAGTACCGCGTTACCCGCGACGAATGCTGATATTGGCCATTTGTGTGGAAACATATAACCTTCATCTATTGCTTTTCCGGTTAACTCAGACTATAGACAGTTTCTAACTGTTAAAAGCATTTATGGTGGTTTTAAATGTTTCTGCACTACCACTGCCTGATGTCTTTCGGTTTGGTTATACGAAAGTCCGCTTCCGAGGCTTGGTTAAAAACACCGCGCAGCAGACCACGCTGTTTGCCTTGTCGAACCTGTGGATGATGCGAAAACGGCTGTTGAATGCAGGCGAGGTGCGTCTGTGATACGGACAATGAGCCCTGAAAATGGGCTATTCAGCAAAAAAACAGCGAACTGAGGGGAGGAAAGGTCTGATTTTCGATTGAGTCGGCGTTTTTTTGAACCTGAAACCGCGAGACCGTTAAAAACGGCCGCTTACTTCAGACCTTCCTTAACTCTTTTAAACCAGACCGAAACACATAATCCGCTCTTGTTCATCTCATCCGAAAAACTCAATCGGATGTGCACCCCCGCACGATCAGCTATCGCCTTTACAATCGATAAACCCAGACCGGAGCCTGCTTCATCGGTTCCCAAGCTGCGGTAGAACGGCTCGAACACCAGCATTTGCTCTTCTGCGCTGATGCCTGGGCCTGAGTCCTTGACTTGAAGGATCACTGCTTCCTGCGCCAACTCGACCGTCAGGTCGACTCGTCCGCCAACGGGGGTATAGCGGATAGCATTATCCACCAGATTCTTGACCAGGATTAACAGATCCATTGCGTTGATATTGACCTGTACGTCTTCAATGCTTTCAACACCGATATCGATGCGCTTGCGCTCTGCCAGCGACAGTAAGTCCTCTAGTACCCGTCGATAGACTTCATGGACTGAAACTGATGTCTGTGATCGATCCGAGCTTGATTGTGCTGCCGCCAGGGCCAGCAGTTGATCGATCAATTTTCTGCTGCGTTCAATTCCCCGAGACAATGGCAACAAACGTTCATAGGCCGCCGCCGACATTTCTATGGCCGACAGTCGCTCGGCTTGTAGTGACAGGGCCGTCATCGGGGAACGCAGTTCGTGGGCTGCGTCGGCGATGAAGCGACGCTGGGCTTCCATGGACTGCGCAACGCGCGTCAACAATCGATTGATGGCCACGACGAAAGGTCGGATCTCGGTTGGCAGGTGGTTATCGTCGATAGGATGCAACGCCTGTTCGTCGCGCTGATCGATTTCGTCCGAGAGGGTTGCTATAGGACGGAACAGTTTGCGTACCAGATCGCTTACCACCAGCAACAGCACCGGAAACAGAATGAGAAACGGCAACAGACTACGCCAAGCGCTCTTTCGCGCCTCTTTTTCACGCACATCAGCTTCTTGGGCGACAACGATGCGTTCGCCACCGACCATTGTTCTAACCAGCACGCGAAAATTTTCGCCTGCCACGCTCAAGGTCGACAAGCCATCGGCTAGTCTTGCCGGGAAGGGCAACGGTGTTGTTGCGTCATCACTGCCGGTCGCTTTACTGCTGTCGGTCAGGTATTGGACGATAACCCTGGACTCTTCGTCGTCGCCAACTACCTGTTCAACCACAGGATAGTGAAAGGTCATCTTTTGCCGATCAAAAAGGATGGCCACTTGACGCAAGGTCTCGTCCTGCATTTCGTGCGTCTCGTTAATCGCAGAGACAAAAGCGAAAAAACCTGCCAGTACCGCCACGATCAGGATGGCCAGCGACAGCGTTACAGACAAACGCACCTGTACCGAGTCATTCAAGCGTTTTTTGAAACCATCCATCCCATTCCCCTGACATTCTTGATGACATGGTTCCCAAGTTTTCGCCGCAGTGCATGAATCAGAAACTCCACCGCATTGCTTTCCACTTCATTACCCCAGCCGTAAATACGGTCTTCCAGCTCACTGCGCGAGAGAATGGCACCAGGTCGTATTAATAGGGCCTGTAACAGGGCGAACTCGCGGCTGGAGAGTTGAATGTCGGGGGTTTCGGCGGTAGCCGCTTGTTTGGATAGCAGATCCAGCGACACTACACCGTTGTCCAGCACTGACTGGGCACTGCCGCCTTTGCGGCGTAAAACGGCGCGCATACGTGCCAGTAACTCTGCCATGGCGAAGGGTTTGAGCAAGAAGTCGTCCGCGCCGCCGTCGAGGCCGCGCAGGCGATCATCGAGTCCATCCCTTGCGGTGATGATCAGCAACGGCACCGGGTTGTTGCGTCCACGAATGCCATCGAGCACATCGAGCCCGTCTTTGCCGGGTAAGCCGAGATCCAGCAGTACCATGTCATAAGCTTGTGTTTCCAGTGCTGCAAGGGCGGTGAGTCCGTTTTTTACCCAGTCTGCGGCGTAGCTAGCATCGTTCAGCGCGCCTTGAATGGCATCCCCAATCATAGGGTCATCTTCGACCAGCAATATCCGCATTTATCACTCCAGAAAAAGGCGCGCCGATCATGACCGTCGCGCCTGTATTGAAGCATCTGAGCCGGCGTTTGTCCGTCGCCGGATCAACGCAATGTGCGGCTGTCGGTCACTGCTTGCCCTTCATCGAGTCGAAGGCTTTCAACAGATCATCCATCGCAGCCTTGCAATCGCCCTGCTTCGGTGTGCTGGCGCGCAGGGCGTCGAGTGCCCGGTCAATGGCTTTGTCCAGCACATGCCAGTCACTTGCAGCCCGGGGTTTGATGCCAGCTTCGGCGGAGTCCCAGGACGTTTCCAGATCCTTGATGCGGGTTTTCGCCCCCGGCAGGTCGTTATTATCGACGAGCGCGGCGACATCGGCGGCGATGGTGCGGAACTCGGACAGATCACCCAGTTTTGAACCGGACTGGGCGGATGCGCTCACCGAGGTTGTCGGCGTGCCAGCACTAGGTTTGTCCGCAGTTTTCGAGCAGCCGGCGGCGATGCTGAGCAAAAAGATCGACGAGACGATGGCAACGTGGCGAATGACATTTTGAAGTGGACGCATGACGATTCCTTGATGGGCTTTTTGACAGGTTATGGATTGACGGGTTTACGGTTGCCAACACTGATTTGCGCGGCCGCGACCAAAAGAACAATGACGCACAGGAAGATGGCACTCGTCCAAGCAGCTCCCATGCCGAGGCCACCATAGGTTTTAGCTTGGGTCAGCAAATCACCGAGAGAGGCGCCAAATGGACGGGTCAGGATGTAGGCGATCCAAAAGGTCAGCACCACATTGCCGCCTAAGCGCCAAGCCAGCAGAGTCGTGGCGATAAGCGCACCGAAAATCACGACGCCAAGGGTGAAACCCAGGCCCAGCGCTTCGGTGGCCAGGTCGCCCGCAGCTGTACCGAGTGCAAAGGTGCAAAGCACGGTTGTCCAGTAGAAAAGCTCCCGTCGCGGGGTGACGATTTCGCGGATCGACAGGTTGTGCTCCATCCGGTACCAGACCAGGAAATTGATCGTCAGCAGAACGGCAAAGACCGCCGTGCTGGTGTATAGGCTGATGTCGAGCATGTCGGTCATGATGTCCGTGATCTGTGTCCCGACGATGCTTACCAGCACCACGGTTAACCAGTAGATCCGGGGTGAATAGGCTTTGGTACGCAGTTGAAAACACAACGCGAGCGCTAGCAATATGGCCATGCCGATGCTCGTCCAACCAGCGCCAAAGCCGGCATCCACGGCTAGAAAGTCCGCGCCGGTTTCACCCACCGTCGTGGACAGAATCTTGATCACCCAGAATGACAGCGTCACCTCGGGTACTTTGTTGAGCCATCCGGATTTTTCGGGATTCATGTGCGGGTAGCCTCTCCTGAGCGGCGCTGAACTTGCGCAGGGGAGAAGATACTTCGCGAAACTTAGCTGAGACTGAGGGACGGTAATACGATATCCGCAGTTCTTTTGCCGGCTAGATCGCTGAAGGCATTACTCCGGATTTGGGAACGTTACATATTACTTCCGCAGCCTATTCTGGAGGCTGGCATGCGCAATTATCTAAAACGGAACCGATTCGCCGTTCTCTGCCTGTCGTCACCGTCAGCATCGCGCAGTTCTCGCTGATCATGGTTACGAATCCGCTTGCACTTTGATTCATAGGCGCACATGAGGCAGGCTTTCCGGGGTTCCTTACGCATTTTCGACACTGATGGTTTTCTGTAGGATCCACCCACATCTACAGGAACGAATCATGTCTGCGGATCAACACCTGGCGAGATTTGCTTGCCACAAAAGTCCTGTCACCACCCACTGCCATGTCGACACAGACCTGACTATGAAGGACATGCGCTTGTCTCCATCGACCCATTAGGAGCCCCACACGCAACTACCCGACTGACGCCCTGCTCAAGCTTCTGAAAAGTCTCTGAAATTATGCAAAGCCGACATCGTAGACTGCGAGGTGCACCAACCTCCGGTGCCGGATACCTGACATAATTTCCGACTTCGCATAATTGCGCTGATGCCGAGCTTGGCATCAGCGCAAGAACAGGCTCTTCGCCGGGTCGTTGCGCAGCGGTAAGTGTACGGCTGCACTGATGAGATCCAGTCGTCCAAGCTCAATGCGCATGATTTGTACGAGTATTTGAAGTGCGTACTGACGTGGCTGCCGACGCAGCGGGCGAGTGAGACTGCCGAACTGTTGTAGGTGACGCAACCTGTAATGCCCATCAGCTTCAGTCACAACCATGGGAGCTGGCGTATAGTCAAAAAAAGTCGCAGGTGAATTGCCTGATGAACTCCCAGAAACCCCGGCGTGACTTGCTCAAACGCTTGAGAAGGATATTCATGATGAGGCCCCTAAGAAAGGAGTCCGCTGCTTGTCCGACGCCTATAAACGCACCTGACATCGCCAGTGCAACGGTTCCTCAAACGCTTGCGGCTCTCCATGTGAACCCAGATGCCGGGCTCACGCATTCGGAGGTCGACTCACAGCGCAAGGAGCACGGCTACAACGAAGTCACCGAAAAGAGAGGGCATCCGGGCCTGAGATTCCTGCGAAAATTCTGGGGTATCTCGGCATGGATGCTCGAGCTGATCATGATTTTATCCGCTGTACTCGGAAACTATACCGACCTTGCGGTTGTGGGTGCGCTACTGGTTGTCAACGCTGTACTGAGTTTTACTCAGGAACAGCGCGCCGCTGGCGTCGTCAAAACTCTGCAAAAGCGCTTGCAGGTTAACACCCGAGTGCTGCGCGACTCGAAGTGGCAGGTGATTCCCGCCCGAGAGCTGGTACCTGGCGACATTATCCGCGTGCGCCCAGGTGACATCATCCCAGCGGATCTAAAACTCCTCTCCGGCGCCATGAGCCTGGATCAATCCGCGCTGACCGGCGAGTCGAAAGAGTCTGATAAAGCGCCCGGCGAAGTCCTCTCATCGGGGTCTATCGTACGGCGCGGGGAAGGCAATGGCGTGGTGATCTTAACGGGCGCGCAAACCTATTTCGGCCGTACTACAGAACTCGTGCAGCAGGCGCGTCCGAAACTTCATATCGAAGCGGTCGTGACCAAGATCGTGCGCTGGCTGTTTGTCATTGTAGGCGTACTGCTCGGCGTGGTGCTCGCGCTATCGCTGATTCGCGGCGTACCGCTGCTCGAAATGATCCCTCTCCTGCTTGTCCTCTTGATGAGTGCGGTGCCGGTCGCCCTTCCAGTCATGTTCACGGTTAGCATGGCTTTCGGATCGAAGGAGCTGGCCCAGCGTGGAGTGCTGGTCACCCGGTTGAGTGCTACGGAAGATGCCGCCACGATGGACGTCCTTTGCGTGGACAAGACAGGCACAATCACGATGAATCAACTGGCTGTCACGGGCGTTATCCCGTTGAAACATGCGACGGAAGCCGATGTTTTGGTCTCGGGCGCGCTTGCGTCACAAGAATCCAACCAAGATCCTATCGATCTCGCCTTTCTCGCAGCAGCTAAAGCGCATCATGTGTTCGACGGCCTTGTTGCTGGATCGCCCGTATCCTTTTCTCCATTCGATGCGAAAACTCGTCGGACGGAAGCCATTGTTGAGCAGAATGGACAGCGGGTGCGCGTAATGAAAGGCGCCGTGCGCACCATCGCAGAAGCCTGTGGACTCCAGCCGCCCGAGATCGAGACGTTGGACGCGCGCGTCAGTGTGTCAGCCGCAAAAGGCTTTCGCACGCTAGCGGTAGCGCGCGGCGCCGAGGATGGCGTCCCTGTCCTGCTTGGATTAGTGGAGTTGTACGATCCTCCGCGACCGGACGCCAGGCAGCTCATCGCGACTCTTCATGATCTGGGAGTGCAGGTCAAGATGCTGACAGGGGACGCGCTCCCGGTGGCACTCGAGATCGGCCAAGGCGTCGGACTCACCCAGATCAGGCGTGTCGCGGATTTAAAGGCTGCGAGCGCACAAACCGGAGCCGTAGACGACCTTTTCGCCGGTGCTGACGGCTTGGCCGAAGTGTTCCCGGAAGACAAATATATCGTGGTAAAGCATCTTCAGGCCGCAGGCCACGTAACCGGAATGACGGGCGATGGCGTCAACGACGCTCCAGCTCTCCGTCAAGCTGAGGTTGGAATAGCTGTCAGCACGGCGACCGATGTCGCCAAGAGCGCCGCGAGCGTTGTTCTGACCGAGGCGGGGTTGATCAACATTGTCACGTTGGTAGAGCAGGGACGGACGATTTATCAACGTATCCTTACATGGATCATCAACAAGATCAGCCGTACGATCCTGAAGGCCGCGTTTGTGGCCATCGCATTCGTTGTGACAGGTAAGTTTGTGGTCTCCGCCTTTGCGATGCTGCTGCTGGTGTTTTTGACGGATTTCGCGAAAGTTTCCCTCTCCACGGACAACGTTAAGCCATCGAAGAGCCCCGAGACGTGGAACATCGGCGGCTTCATCACCGTGTCGGTCGTTCTTGGCGTCGCGATGGTTGCCGAAACGCTTTTTCTATTGTGGGTTTGCTGGACGAGATTCAATTTGGCAAGCAACAACGACACTCTCTACACGTTCAGCTTTCTTATGCTTCTCTACTTTGCCATATTCTCAGTCGTGTCGGCACGGGAGCGCAGTTGGTTTTGGGCTACCCTGCCGAGTAAGACCTTTATGTCAGCTTTAACAGCGGACGCCGTTGTGGGCACAGTCCTGACGTTCGTAGGACTCAAGGGGCTCGCTCCTTTGCCCGGATGGCAGATGCTCGCGATATTCGGTTATGCGCTAGTCTCTTGTCTAATTCTGAACGACGCTTTGAAGGTCGCGATGATCAGATGGCGAGTTCCCAATGCAGCTTCAAGGCAACCTGCAATCGCGCTGGCGGCACCGAAAGGCGGAATATAAAAATCAATTCGGCGGATTTTAGAATTCAGGAAAGGCAACGGCGTCAATTTCCGCAAGTGGCCGACAAACTGGAATCTTTCTACAAGTCAAAACAGCAATATCGCAAGGTCTTAAGAGCGCTTGTTGCGCAATTGAGCACGCCCATGCCAACGATATCTGTAAGCGCTTCACCTATCGTGAGGTCACCACGGGACAGATCATCATGTTCGGCTTGACGGGTGAGCTCATTCCTTGCCCAGCGGCCATCACCGTTCTGCTGCTCCGCATTCAGGTCAAAGAACTCGCCTTGGGTGGCATGCACGTCCTGTGCTTCAGCATAGGTCTGGCGTTCACACTGGTCACCGTCGGTGTAGCGGCAGCTATTGGCGCCAAGCAGGCCTAGAACCGCTGGCCTTGGATGGGCACCGTTGCTCGTCGTGCACCTTATCTGTCCAGCAGGCTGATTATCGCAGTCGATCTCTACGTCGGCATCCTGGATCAGTCTGAACGCATAAGGCGACTCTTGAGTGTTTGAACTCACCAGCTACGTTGGTCTGTTCCTGGCGGCATTCGGTGCCGCCACGCCGCTTCGAATGCAGTCTGAAGCGGTGTTGGTCGGGATGTTGATACCCGAAGTGCCTAGTTTTAGCATCTGTAGCAGTAACCCTGATCTTGCCATCACAAAGCCAAATGCAATACCAGCCTATGGTCAAATCTTCCTAGATGTCACTTATCCACTGGAAAGTGAGCGTTCCCAGTGCAGCCATAGCAAGCACGCCTACGACATGAAGCGAGATAGCCCCAATTGCGGAAATGAACCGTTCCTTTTGGTTTAATGAGGCTGATCCTGCTGACGCTATTGAGAAAATAGCAAGTCCTATGCAAAAACTGGTGATGATTGCAATGTGCCATCGCGGGAAGAGAAGCGGCGAATCCGCCCAGAAGCCGATGGACAGGCCAATGAAGTACCCGCTGGCCAAATTCGCTACGAGCGTTCCTGCGGGCATGCTTGGAAACAAGCTCTTGAGCTTTGCCCCCAAAACACTGCGTAACCAGCCTCCTAGCGATGCGCTTATGGCGATGGCCATTATTGTTCTCACCACAGCTACCTAACTCCTTGCAGCTCTAGGGGCTGAGAGCTTACGTATGTAATGAATGAAGGAATAAGCAGGCAGGTTATCTACATGCCCCCGAAGTGAATAGGAAAGCACAGCATGCCTCCTTTCCAGGACTCATGCCTGCACCTCCGGTGAGGATGTGAGTCCGCCTCTGGGTTACATTCTATAGGGGGGGCGGGATGCTTCAAGTGAGAGCCTCTCTGGACAGGGAAACTCCGAGCAACTTGAGCAGTTTGGAGTCTTGAGCCGTGGCGACAGCCATTTTCGGCGAAAAACGGCTCATAAATACCGAACCCTTGGGCTCTTCAGTCCGGCTTACCTTACTACGAGCGCACCTCACCCAGGCCCAACAAGTGTTTTCGTACCATCACAAATTCGGCAGTGCAAACGGCGTGGTCAGATGAGCAGTATTTTTCATCAGCTCACGAAGTCGCACTTTCACATAACCTAACTGACGTTTGACCACCCGTAAGGGGGCTCGACTGTAGCAGGGATTTGGGCTTTGCAATACTCGATCTTGCGCTTGGCCTTGTAGAGCTGGCTTCCCCTATTCCGTTTGTAATAGGTGCTCCGCCGCGCGGTAATTTGCCAGATTACTTGACGATTTTCGTGCTCTTCACGCTTCTCAACGCCGATGTATCCCGCGTCGGCGTACATCGTGTTTTCGTTGCAAGGCAGCAGTTCGGCCCTAGGTGACCTCGGCCACGTTCGCGGCCCTACCGTGAACGTGATGAGCCAGGCGCGACTGCACATCGGCGCCGATATGCGCCTTCATTTCGAAGAAGTATTGGTTACCCTTTGTTGTCTTGTGCATATCTGGATCACGCTTGCCATCCTCGTTTTTAGTCGAGCGGGGCGCATGAGTAATCATGGCGTCGATGCTTGTGGGGTATGCTTTAAGATATAATTAGCGAAACACAGCTCTTCCATTACGCATACGCACCATTACTCAGCGAAATAGTTATCCAAATCGGCCAGATATGTAGTCTTCCGTTTGCTTGATTTTTGGCTTGGTGAAAATAATGTCGGTCAAATCATGTTCAATCAATTCACCCATAAACATAAAGGCGGTGTAGTCTGATACTCGTGCGGCTTGCTGCATGTTGTGAGTCACGATGATGACGGTGTATTGCTGTTTCAACTCCGTAATCAACTGTTCTATGCGTCCGGTAGAAATCGGGTCGAGAGCGGAAGTCGGTTCATCTAGGAGCAATACCTGTGGCCGTAAAGCAATGGTGCGCGCTATACACAGACGCTGCTGTTGACCACCAGACAGACCCTGTGCGCTTTGTTTGAGTTTATCCTTTACTTCGTCCCAAAGTGCGGCTCCATTTAAGGCTTGTTCGACACGTGCATCCATCTCATGACGGGATAGCGACTCATGGTGACGTACTGCATAGGCAACGTTGTCGTAGATTGACATCGGAAACGGTACCGGTTTTTGGAATACCATGCCGACATGGCTGCGTAGGCGATTCATCGAGTAACCAGAAGCGAGAATGTTCTCCCCGTTGAGTAGTACCTCGCCGCGCGCTTCCTGCTTTGGGTACATGGAGTAGATACGGTTAAATACCCGCAGCAGTGTCGACTTCCCACAACCTGAAGGCCCGATGATTGCAGTGATGCGCTTCTCTGGAATATCCATGTCGATGGACTTCAGGGAACGTTGGTTATTGTAAAAAAACTCTAGGCCACGAACGCGAATTTTAGTTCTTTCGTTGGTAAGGTCAAGGCTATTCATCAGGTCAACCTATTGCGCAAAAGTATCAAGCGGGACAGAAGACTTAGTATCAATACAAACAATGTCAGCACTAATGCTCCAGCCCAAGCCAGAGAGTGCCAGTCCTCGAATGGGCTCATGGCGTACTGGAAAATTACCACCGGCACGCTGGCAATCGGTTTAAGAAGATTGCTGCTCCAAAACTGGTTGCCGAATGCTGTAAACAGTAGCGGCGCCGTTTCACCAGTGATCCTGGCTAGCGCGAGAAGTACCCCGGTAACCACACCCGCTTTCGCCGCTCGCAATACGATTTGCAACGTCAACTTCCATTGCGGGACGCCTAATGCTAGCGCCGCTTCTCGCATTGTTGATGGTTGCAACTGAAGCATCTCGTCAGTTGTTCTTACCACTACCGGAATCACCAATAGCGCCAATGCCAGAGCCCCGGCGATGGCAGAAAAACCGACTTGGTGGTTTGTCAGCATGTTCAGCGGCAGGATGACGCCGGTGTAGATGAATAACCCCAGCACAATGGAGGGCGCCGAGAGCAGAATGTCGTTGATAAATCGGACTATAGTGCCTAGGCGCGAATGTCGTGCGAACTCCGCTAGCCAGATCCCTGCCATGAGGCCAATGGGTGTGCCAATCAGCAACGCGATGGCCGACATCAGAGCACTGCCGTAGAACGCATTTGCTAAACCGCCTTCCGTACCAGGTGGCGGCGTCATCTCAGTAAAGAGGCGGAAATTAAGCGCCTGAAATCCATTGACCACCGTAGTCAGCATAATCCAGACCAACCAAATCAAACCGAAGGCTGTGGCACCACAACTCAGCACCATCGCAAGCCGATTCTTGAATGTACGAATTTTGTAAAGACGTTCATTGCCAATCATAGGCCCTCCTTGCGAGACAGTCGCATAAGCATGAGTCGCGCTAAGGCCAAGATGATAAAGGTGACAATAAACAGCAGGAAACCCAGAGCGATTAATGCCGATCGGTGCAGATCGGTATAGGCCTCGCTGAACTCGTTGGCTATTACCGAAGCTATGGAGCTGCTCGGCATCAGTAATGAGGCCGAGAACTGATTGGCATTACCTAGCACGAAGGTCACCGCCATTGTCTCGCCCAAGGCCCGTCCTAACCCCAGAAAAACACCACCAACAACCGCAGACCGTGTGTAGGGAAGAACGATGTCCCAGACCACCTCCCAAGTGGTACTGCCTAATGCGTACGCAGACTCCTTGAGGGTTGTCGGGACACTGCGAAACACCTCATGCATTACTGAAGTGATGAATGGCATGATCATGATGGCTAGAACAATACCGGCAGTCAGCATGCCTATCCCTAATGGAGGGCCCTGAAATAGCGAACCAACCAAAGGTAACTCACCCAGATAGTCGTTGATCCAGGGCGATAGATGTTCTGCCATGAATGGCCCAAAAACAAACAGGCCCCACATGCCATAGATAATTGACGGGATTCCCGCCAACAATTCGATGGATGAGGCAATTGGCATGCGCAGCCAAGGCGGCGCGACTTCAGTAAGAAACATCGCAATGCCAAAACTGATAGGCACCGCTATAAGCAATGCCAGAAAAGACGTCATGAGAGTGCCGTAAATCGGCACCAAAGCGCCGAAGTGGTTATTGACAGCATCCCATTCCGTGCTGGTAAGAAAATCGAGGCCGAAGGTTCTTAGTGCAAGACTACCGCCCCACAGTGTCGAAGCCGCGATGCTTGCCAGCAGTAACAGCACCAACAGTGCAGCTCCCAGCATTGAACGTCTAAACCAAAGATCATGACGCTGATCGCGAGCGGCACGCGTATCAGTCGTCGCGTCGCTAATGTGAATGGTCATGGCCAGAGGTTGGACTGTGTCGTTCATCATATGTCTGCTCATAAACAAACCCCTTCGCCAGGCAAAAATTTGCTTGAAGAAGGGGTGTTTTAGGTGTTGCTGAATCAATGGGCGAAGTCAGATTTCCAATAACCTTCGATCCGCTTAACCAGGGAATCAGGCAAGGCTACGTAGTCCAGCGCCGAGGCCTGTTGCTGACCGTTCTCCAATGACCATTTGAAGAAGTTGAAGGCTGCTTGGCTTTGCTCGGCATTTTTTGGCTGTTTGTACATAATGATCCAAGTGGTCGCAGTGATCGGCCATGCGCTATCGCCGGGTGCGTTGGTCATGATCAGGCTGAAGTCCTTAGCGTTAGCCCAATCCGCAGTATCGGCAGCCGCTTGGAAGGCTTTGGAATTGGGTTGAATGAACTTCCCTGCAGCGTTCTTCAGCTGCGCGTGAGTCATCTTGTTTTGAAGGGCATAGGCGTACTCAACATAACCGATTGAGTTTTTGATTTGCTTTACGTAGGCGGAGACACCTTCGTTGCCTTTGCCGCCCACACCGACCGGCCAAGGCACAGTGGTACCGAAACCGACTTTAGATTTCCAACCATCACTCACTTTGGTCAGGTAGTTGGTGAAGTTATAAGAGGTGCCAGAGCCGTCAGAACGGTGAACGACGGTGATTTTACCGCCGGGTAGTTTCATACCTGGATTCAGTGCGACGATGGCCGGGTCGTTCCAAACAGTAATCTCACCAAGGAAGATTTTCGCCAGGGTCTCACCGTCCAGCTTCAATTGGCCTGCGGCGATACCATCAATGTTCATCACCGGCACGATGCCGCCAATGACACTGGGAAATTGGCCTAGGCCGCTGGCCTTGAGGTCATCAGCAGACAATGGGGCGTCGGAGGCACCAAAATCTACTGTTGCCGCCTTGATCTGAGCGATACCTCCACCCGAGCCAATCGACTGGTAATTGATGCGGTTGCTGGAGCTTTTGCTGTAGTCCTGCGACCACTTGGACAGTACCGGATAGACAAAACTGGAGCCCGCACCGGTAACATCGGTCGCATGAGCAACGCTACTCAGGCAGAGGGCAGCCAGCAAGACAGACAGGCTTTTTTTAGTCAGCAACATCACGACAACACCTCAATGGAAGGGTTTAAGTGGATTGACCCACCTAGTCAGAGAAGTGACGATTTAACTCCTTAAATATTTCTGTCTGATGACGATTGGGGTGTTGTTAGCAATATTTTGAAATAAATTTTAACAATTCGCATTCGCTTGCCTGAGCGCTGAAAAGCAGGCGGCACTGGGGTTCTAAGCCCAAACCGACGGAATTTGTCCATCTCGTCAAAATTGGCAACTACTCCCAGTCAATCCCAGCCAAAATGGCCTCCAGGTCAATCGGTTACCGCTTGTCGCGGAATGCAAGCTTGAACGCATGGTAGTGGGGCGCACGTAGATTCGGAAAAATCGTACGCTAAGACTTCGGTAGTCACATGACGTAAACAACCCGCGTGTAGGTGAGGCAGGAGAAAATCTGGCCCTACCCGCAACACCCGTGCTGCGTCTGAATCGGAGGGCATTTCGTAGAACCGAAGGAACAGAACACACAGCAGTCGCCGGGGTTGGGACGCAGCAGCGTGTTGCAGTTGCGGCACTCGTAGTAAAACTGGCAGGCGTCAGTCGGCATGGTTTCCTGCCGGGAAAATCCACAGCGCGGGCACGTCAACACGGACTCCAAGACAATAATGTTCAATGCTTACTTGTCCCCGGTTGCACGGATGCTCAGAGCCGCCTTGCCCGTGCTGGCAAGATGCGCGATAAGATGAATCGCGCTTTCCTCAGTGATCTTCAGCGAAGCGGCCAGGGTCGAAACATCCATCTGGCCCTTGCCTTCCATTGCCGTGAGCGCCTCGCGCTCCAGACTTTCCATCCACTCGCCGAATAGGGTATGGAGTTCCGGTGTGGTGAAGGCCGCCATTGAGGTGGTTTTATGCATGGCGGTTAACATCTCCGCGCACATTCCCATGCACATACCCATCATATTCTGCATGGGGTTACCTGCTTCGCCTTCCTTATGGCTACCCATCTGCCCCATCATCTTTTGCATCATAGCCATGGGGCCTTCGCCACCCTGGCCCATTGATGACATCATCTTTTTCATCTTGCCCATCATCGGGTTAGAGCCGTTGTCTTGCCCCGACTCGGATTCACTGCTCTCTTTGGTGTCTTGGTTTTTCGATTCCATCTCAAATCTCCTTTGCGTTGGATTACGTGAAATAAGGGAACGGCGTCAGGTTTTCTTGAAAATTGCCCCGTAGTGGTAGGGCGGCAGCTTGACCAGCCCTTCCAGTTGGAAGCCAGCCGGTTCAGCTACCGCGCGGGTCTCCTCTGTGGACATGCGAAGTTCCGTGCGTGGCCCGCGCGGCTGGCCCAGCACAGGCGTGTCTTCGCGTGCGATGGGATACCAATTGACGATTGCGAAGCGACCGGCGGGCTGGAGAGCGGCGGCGACTTCCTTGGACAGTGCGGTTTTGTCTGGCACGCCATGGAAAGTATTTGCGATCAAGACAAAGTCTACTGGGCTGGCTATCAGCCGGCTTAATTCCATCGCATCGCCGAGTAGCCAGTCACAGTTCGACATCCCGTCACAAGCGGCTTCCGCTTGCTCCAGCATCGCCGGGTCGAGGTCGAGGTCGAGGTCGAGACCGATGACGCGGCCTGGGCCAACCCGGCGGGCGATGGCTGCGGTGAAATAGCCGTCGCCGCAACCCAAATCGACAACGGTCATCCCGGATTCGATACGCAATTCCTTGACGATGCCATCGGGGTCGGGCCATAAGGCATGCCACCAGTTTTTGTCCGGCATCCCCGTAGCTTGAAACAATCGGTCTTGAAGCATCATTTGAGAATTCCTTGGCTATTCGAGATCTTTTTTCATCTGTTGATATTCCTCGCGGTTGATCTCTCCACGGGCATAACGCCGGTCGAGAAGTTCTCGCGCGCTTTCTTCTCTTTTTTCGTGTGTTTTATGGCCGCCGCACATGGGCAAACAGCCGCTCCGGAAGAGGAAGATCAGCATCACGATGAGAAAGATCAGTGGAAATATCCACATCCACGGAAACATGCCCCACGGTTCATAGTTCCACATAATTACGCTACCTCCTTGGTTTTTACCGCCGCCGAATTGTGTCTACCTGGGCGGCTACGCTGTTTGACCTCGCTTGTGACCATCGCATGGTGTGTGTCCAGCCACCGTTTCAAGTCCTGCAGGATGCGCAACAGTTCAGTGTAGGCGAGGCAGTAATAGATGAACGTCCCGCGACGCTCGGCACGGACGAAGCCAGCTTCACGCAACACACGCAAGTGGAACGAGAAGTTGGTTTGTCCCAAGCCCGTTGCATTTACAACGCTATCGTCAGGATCACTTGTTCATGGGCATTGCCATCATGCTCGACTGCTGATCCATCATTTTCATCATCATATTCATCATGCCCGTGCCGTCTTTGTTGCCGGACATGCCCATGCCATTACAGTTTTTCTGCATCATGCCCAGGCTGTCTTTCATCGTCTTCATGTTTTCCTGCATGGCGGCTTGACGCTCGGCAGGGGTTTTGGCGGCCGCTGCTTTGTCATGAGCAGCCTGCATTTTTTGCATTTGCGCAGTCATGGCTTTGTTCTGCATGGGCATTTCGCTTGTTTGAGCTGCCGTGGTCGACGACGACTCTGGCTGTGGTTCATCGGCGGCCGAGGCCATGAGTGGGCTGCTGACGAGAAGGGCAGCGAGGATCAGTTTCAATGACGTATGCATGGCAATCTCCAAAGGGTAAGGGCAACACAGGTAATACAAAGCCGCGCCAGAGTGGCGCAGCCAAGAAGTGCGGCCGGAATTCGGCGCGCAGAAGGTCGGTCTAAATGTTGAAGCGGACGAAAATCAGGCGAGCGGGCGGTCTGGCGGGCGCAGGGTGCCGCAATGCAAGAAAGGCAAAAGCAGAAGGGGTGGCGGGGTAAAAAATCAGCAGCGCAGGGATCAGTAACAGGAACGTCCAAATGGACAGGTCAGACAGTTGAAGATGCGGCGAGGGACTCACGGCAATCGCCGCATCGGCGCAGTGTTGGATACAGCCAAGGGTGTGGGCGTCGTGGCTATCGTCATCTTGCGCGGTGTTGAGCGAGACATGGGTTGTCGCGGGAGTGTGGCTTGGCTGTGTCAGGCATCCCTGGGTCGCGGCCATACCAAACGCTAACACCCACAGCACGATGGCGAGGCGTATGAACACTGGTTGGTGGTGGCGAAACCAGAACATGCAGCGTCTCCAACACTGATTGACGGGTGCTAATCTTTTAAAAATATCAGCACCTCGGAGCGCCGCGATTGATCCACATCAACGCATGCAACCGGATGTCGGTTCTTGTGGTGTGGCCAAATCGTAAGGTCAACGTCGACCTTTCGAGTTTTTACCCTTCTTTGCCGTTCCTTGCTATCAGTTTTTTGGGCGCAACTCTTTCATCGTCCATGTGTATTAAGGGGGCATTGAGTGCAAAGTGGTCACAGTGACGTGTTAATCAGCTGTTGAGTGAGCCTCCTGGGCGGAGTCACTCACCGCGCGGCCATGTGCTGCGGTCAAGACCGTTTGTAGGCGTTGGCCACGCCATGGCCACCCTTGAGGGTGGCAAGCGCGACAACAGTTTTACTGTTGTGCGGATAGACAACTGAAACCTGATTATCCGGCTCAGAGCGACGTCCGCTCGTCGATTTCTTACCTGGCCTCGTTGGCTTCTATCCCGAGTACAGGAACTGCTTGCCATATAATATATAAGATAATATATTGTTGTTATCTTAACTGAATACTGTGTCATGACTACCACCAAAGACGCTCTCAATATCCCGCAGCTGCGCGCGAATGCCGATGCTGCTGGTCAGCTACTCAAGGCTCTTGCCAACCCAGATCGACTGCTTCTGCTCTGTCAGTTATCGCAGGGAGAGCGCAACGTCAGCGACTTGGAGGCTTTGCTTGGCATCCAGCAACCGACGCTGTCTCAGCAACTCGCAGTATTGCGTCGGGAAGGTCTAGTGGAGACGCGTCGCGATGGCAAGCAGATCTACTACCGTATCAACAGCCCGGCAGCACTTGCCGTGATCAATACCCTTTACCAACTATTTTGTGCGGGAGACGCGACATGAGCATCGACTGGCTTAACTTCACTCCCTGGTCAGCCCTGTCCGGGGGTGCGTTGATCGGGCTGGCGGCCAGTGTGTTTGTTCTCGCCAATGGCCGTATTACTGGAATCAGTGGATTGCTCGGCAGCGTACTCCAATGGGGTAGTGATGGCTGGGGAGAGAAAGCGTTGTTTCTACTTGGCCTGTTGTTGGCGCCCTTGCTCTGGACGCTGTTTGCTGCCTTCCCGACGATCCAGTTCCAGACGGGCTGGGTTGGTTTGGTGCTGGCCGGTCTTCTAGTAGGTGTCGGCACCCGCTATGGCTCCGGTTGTACCAGTGGCCATGGCGTGTGCGGTATATCGCGCTTATCCCCGCGCTCCATCGCTGCAACGTTGTGTTTTATGTCTACGGGATTTGCCACGGTGTATGTCGTTCGTCATGTGTTGGGAGTCTGAGCATGGTCAAATTAACTGCTTTTTTTGCCGGGTTGATCTTCGGGCTTGGCCTGCTACTGGGTGGCATGGCGAACCCCGCCAAAGTGCTAGGCTTTCTTGACTTGGCGGGTGCTTGGGATCCCTCTCTGGGGCTTGTCATGGCTGGCGCTATCGCAGTGGCGATCCTGCCGTTCAATTGGGCCCGCAAACAGAAGCAATCCTTGCTTGGATCACCCATGCAGCTACCCGTCAAACGTGAACTGGACTCTCGACTCATTGTAGGCAGTCTTTTATTCGGTGTTGGCTGGGGCATCGCAGGCATCTGCCCTGGGCCGGCGGTGGCGATTTTGCTCACCGGACACTGGCAAATCATCGTGTTTGTGCTGGCCATGCTGGCCGGTATGTTGCTGTTCTCTGTGCTCGAAAACCGTCGAACGGATAGATAAGGAAATAGCCATGAAAGCAAATGTTGGAACCATCGACCGCATTCTGCGCGTTGTCGCAGGCGTAATTCTGATCGGTCTGAGCCTGGCTGGGGTCATTGGCTGGTGGGGCTGGCTTGGTGTTGTGCCATTGGCTACCGGCATCTTTCGCTTCTGTCCGGGCTATTCGCTTATTGGGGTCAATACCTGCAAGCGTTCTTAGCTCAGGGCTGTTACGGCGCTTGGGGACTGAGCGGTTATTAACGTTCTTGGCGAGCCCCATATTTAGTTAAACACGCTTCGGCGGGAAAATGCCAAGCGTGGACTTTGACTGGGTCAGGTGAGTGTAGGCGTTAGCCCTGTTTCAAGTTGTAACCTTCCAGCGGCAGAGGTCGCTAATGGATCGACTCAGCCGGTTGAGTTTCCTCGAATGACTCGGGGCACGATAGTTCGAACGACCGAGTTGCCCTAAGGCTTCTCAGGCTCTATTCACCCTTCAAAGGAATATCGCGGACATGACTATGAAAACTATTAGCGCCCATGGCACCCTCGGTTCAGGCTTTGCAGTCGAGGTGACTTGCGGTGAGCATCACGTCATCATGGATCAGCCCAAGCATGCGGCTGGACAGGATACCGGGCCTACTCCGCTGGAACTGATTCTCGCCGCGATTGCCGGATGCTTTGGCACCATTGGCCGCTTTCTTGCCCATCAGCGCAAAATTGAACTGCGCGGCATGCGCTTTGAAATTCAGGCTGATTACGACCCTGCCGGATTACTCGGGCGGGATCTTTCTGTTCGACCAGGATTTCAGGCCTTGCGAGTGTTGGTAGAGATTGATGCCGATCTAAGCCTTGAAGAAAAGCAGGCGTTTTTGCAAGAAGTAGAGCGTCGCTGCCCACTGGCTGATAATTTGACCCATGGCACTCAGCTATACAGTCAACTCGTAGATCGCGAATCGCCACAGACTTTGTAGGCGTGCACTACACCTCCCTGTTCCGCAAAGACAGCTCAGAGGAATCACTATGCAATCCAAGGAGCACTGGGAAAACGTCTACACGACCAAAGCCGCTGATGAGGTGAGTTGGTTTCAAGAGCATGCCGCACTCTCGCTCAAGTTCATTCGAGAGGCGGGTGTACCGCTTACAGCTTCGATCATTGATGTTGGCGGCGGCGCATCAACACTGGTTGATGATCTCTTGGCTAACGGTTATGAAAACGTCACGGTTCTTGACCTTTCCGGAAAAGCTCTTGCTACGGCAAAAGCCAGGCTCGGCACGCTAGCTTCGAAGGTACAGTGGCTAGAAGCGAATATCATCGAAACCAAGCTTGATTCGAACGCCTACGATGTGTGGCATGACAGGGCCGTATTTCATTTTTTAACCACTGCAGAAGAGCGGCATGCGTATGTCCAAGCTGTGCTTAGGGCGGTTAAACCAGGCGGTCTGGTCATCGTGGCAACCTTTGCAGAGGATGGGCCAAGCAAGTGCAGTGGCTTGTCTGTCATGCGTTACGATGCCAATGAGCTTCATGCTGAATTCGGTGAGCCGTTTATCATGCTTGGACATGAAAAAGAGTCTCACCATACGCCAGGGGGCAATGAGCAGAAGTTTGTTTACTGTTTTTGTCGCAAGGTCATCTGAGTCGTGAATCGCCCTTGCTCGCACTAGGTGGCGGATTCAACGGGTGTTAACTGAGCTGGAAACTCTTCGACGCGCTTTTCAAAGCGTCCAAAATGCAACGCCAAAGTTGGTAACACCAAGAGGTTGAGAGCTGTTGAGGTCACTAATCCTCCCAAGATAACGATAGCCATAGGCCCTTCAATTTCATTGCCGGCAGCGCCACTGGCGAGCGCCAAAGGTAGCAGTCCCAACGCGGTCACCACGGCTGTCATCAGAATCGGTACAAGTCGCTCGGCGGCACCCCTTCGAGCTGTTTCCGGGCCCCATGTCATGCCTTCTTCATTCACCAGGTGTGAGTAATGGGAGATGAGCATGATGGAGTTGCGCAGCGTGATACCAAACAGGGTGACAAACCCGACCAGTGTTCCCAATGACAAGTTTCCACCGCATACCAACACAGTCAATACACCGCCTACCAAGGCAAAGGGCAGGTTCACGAGTACTAAGACCAACGCACGCATGCTTTTGAGGGCGAGGAACAGAAGCAGCATGATCCCAATGATGGCAACCGCTGTGTAAACCAGTAAGTCCTGTTGCGATTGCACACGTGCTTGTTCCTCTCCAGCAAACAAGACGTAGGTTCCCTTGGGTAAAGTGACCTCCTTGTTAATTCGCCGTTGAGCCTCCTGAACGAAGTCACTCACCGCACGGCCATGTACTGCGGTCGAGACTGTTTGCAGGCGTTGACCACCGCTGTGCATGATTTGGTAACGGCTGGTGGTTTGAGTGATCACGGCCAGTTGATTGAGCGGCACCGTGGTTCCGGTTTTGTTGCGTAGCAGCAGTGAACCGACAGCCGCGATGCTGTGGTGGGTTGCGGGACTCAACGAGACGGTGACGTCATACGTCTGGTTGCCCTGATAGATCTGGTTGGCGGTCACTCCGTCGTAGGCCACCTGGATCGCCTCCATCACATCAACCGGCTCGAACCCCCAGTGTGTCAATTGCTCAGGCCGCAGCCTGATGGTTAATTGCGGCACATGCTGGGCGGACTCGACTCTCAAGCCGATGGTGCCGGGGATTCGACCGATCACCTGTGCAATTTCCTGGGCTTTGCTGTCCAGCACATCCAGGTCAGGGCCAAAGACATTGATAACGACCGGCGCGGTGACGCCGGAGATGCTTTCGTCCACCCGCTCAGTCACGAACGTGTTCACCGACGTCGTTAGCCCCGGGAAGCTGGCCAGCACGTGTTGAATACGCGCTACGGCCTGGGTTTCCTCTGCGGCGGACAAGCTATTTAAATCCACTTCGAACTCACTGACATGGACGCCAGTCGGGTCGACTACTTCACTGGCTCGCCCTGCGCGTTGCGCTACCAGCCGCACGCCGGAGACTGTACTCAGCTCCTGCGCTACACGGTCGCCCACGCGCATGGACTCGGTCAAAGAGGAGCCTGGGGCCAACGCCATATGGATGAGGTAATGCCCCTCCTTCAATTCCGGTATGAAGTTACCGCCAAAGAACGGGAGCGCGCTGGCCGCCACGGTGCAGAGAATGACGATCATCCAGACGATTGAACGAGAGTGCGACTCGATGCTGGCGAGTAGTTTCAGATAACGAGCCTTCAGTCGCTGCACCAGCTTGGGCTCTTCCGATTGAAGTGGCTTGGTTGTCAACAACATAAACGCCAGCGCTGGCGTGACCGTCAGGGCCACCACAAGGGACGCCAAAATCGCCAGGATATAGGCGAGCCCCAAGGGCGCGAACAGTTCCCCGGCAATCCCTGACAGTGCCAGAACAGGCAGGAAAATCAGTGCAACAACCAAGGTGGCATACACCACTGCACTACGGACTTCGAACGAGGCGCGCAATACCACCAAGGCCGGTGAGATGGGATGCTCCAGCGCTTGATTTTGGCGCAGCCGACGGAAGATGTTCTCCACGTCGACCACGGCATCGTCCACGACCTCTCCCAGGGCAATGGCCAAGCCGCCCAAGGTCATGGTGTTGAGACTTACGCCGAAGTGATGGAGCACGATCACCGCCGTTAACAGGGAAAGCGGAATCGCCGTAGCCGAGATGATCGCAGTGCGGATATTGAGCAAGAACAGAAACAGCACCAGGACAACCAGCACACTGCCCAGCAGCAGTGCCGTTTGCAGGTGACCCATCGCGGTTTCAATAAATTTGGCGGGGCGGAAGATGTCCGGATGCAGACTCACTTGTTCCGCTTCGAGCGCTGGTTTCAAGCTGTTCAGGGCGCTTTCCACACTACTGGAAACGCTCATCATGTCGGCGCCGTATTGGCTTTCCACCATCAGCGACACCGCTGGCTTACCCTCGATTGCCGCCGCACCGACTGCGGGAGCTGGCCCATAGGTCACCGTGGCGACATCGCCCAAGCGTACGGCGATACCACTCTGGTAGTTGAGCACTGTTTGCGCCAACTGCTCCGGTGTAGCGGTTTGCCCCTCGGTATTCAAGACGATGCGCTGGTTAGCGGTCTCCAGAAAACCTGCGCCTCTAACCCCCGTTGCACGCTGGGCAGCGCTCAATACGTCTTGCAGAGCGAAACCGTATTGCACCAGCTTTTTGGGATCTGCCTGAATCTGAAACTGCTTTAGATCACCGCCGAATACGATTACGTCTGCCACGCCTGGCACGCGTAATAATTGCGGTTTGATCGTCCACTCCGCCAGTGTGCGCATCTCCATCAGCGAGCGGGTGTCAGAGGTAATACCTGCGACCAGAGTGACGCTGGTCGATGACGTTAATGGCAATAGCGCAGGTGTTTTGACCCCGTGCGGGAGAATACCGGTGAGCGTACTGAGTCGCTCCGCAGCCAGTTGTCTGGCTCGGTATAGGTCAGCCCCATCCTTGAAGGTCAGCGTCACCATTGACAGCCCCGGCAACGATTTGGATCGCATGCTCGCAAGTCCCAGGGTGCCACCCATGGCATTTTCGACCGGCTGGGTAACAAGCATTTCAACCTGCTCGGACGATAACCCTGGAGCTTCGGTCTGAATCACCGCCAGCGGTGGAGCGAACTCGGGGAAAACATCTTGCCGGGCCTGAGTCAGGGTATAGATGCCATAACCTGCCAGCAGACACGCGAGGGCGATAACCACCCCTCGGAAGCGCACAGCGAAGCGGATAATTGAATTCAACATGATGTATTCGCTGCCGTCTGGTTAGTCGTCACATTCGGGGTCTTTGCAAGCCGATGCGGTGATGGGCGGACGCTGCTCTTCGGACAACAGCAGTTGCGCACCACGTACCACGACACGATCACCGGACTCAAACCCTGTGTTGACCAGGTACCCATTGTTGTAGGGGGTTTGGTCTGCGACAGGACGGCGGGTAAACCGGTCTTTGGCAATTTGCACATACGCCCACGGCTGCCCGCCAAACCATAGGATGGCCGCCTCAGGTATGACGAGACTGGTGCTGGTGGGTGTGGGTAATGGCAAATAGGCAACTACTTTGCTACCGACAGGAAGGGTAGCCGCCGCTCGGTAAAGGTAGGCACGGCCTTCTGTCGAAGCATCGACTTGAGGTGAGACCGAAATCAGGTGCGCCGTTTCCCGATGATGTTCGCTGGACTCAATCGTGATCTGTTCAGGCGCGGCCAAATCAACGCCGAGGGGGAGGGCAACGCGCAACAGCATGTCTTCGCGGTTCAACAGCCTACGCAATAGAGGGGCATCTTGCGCTCCGATCATGCCGGCCAAGGGCGCACCAAACTGTTGGAGCGCGCTATTGCGTACCGACTGCTGGTTGGCACTCGCGGCTTGCAGCTTGGTCTTGTCGGTACTCCATGTGACTTGCGAGGCTTGCAGCACCTTCAAGGCCACGCTCTGGTTGGCCTTGAACAGCGCGGCGTTGCGCTCATATTCCTGGCTAGAAGCCGAAGCGGCAGACTGTGCCGCTGAAGAGTCTGCTTGAGCCATCGCGTAACGAGTGCTCAGATCATTCAGCCCTTGCACATCGAGCACACTGCCGTAAGCAAGATGTTCCACTTGATGCCTGGACGCAGTGATCGATTCACTCTGAATTCCACTGATTGTCTGGGTCGTTTCATCCAGCGTGACGATGGTCAAACCTCCTTCGGTGGTGACCCGTGTTGGACGGGGGGCGACCGGAGTTGTAAGCACAGCCTGCATGGCTTGATAAGAAAAAAAGCCTAAAGGGCCTAATCCGACGACGGCTACCACCGCCAAGGTGATCAGTGGGATTTTGCTACGAAAGGGTGTGTTCATTTTCGAATGACCGCCTCGGTTGACTGGGCGTGCAATGGGATTCCATCGAGCGGTTGCTGGATGGCATTTTCAAGTTGGGTGATGGCTTGCTGGACTTGAACCACTGCATCCACGTGGGTCAGTGCATCGACATTCACAGCACGGCGTGAGCGTGATAGCGCCAGTCGGTCTATCGCGCCCAAGTCAAAAGAACGTTGGTCGGATTGAAAGGCGGCTGTTCGAGTCGCATCCTGAGTTTCGATGAGCGCCAGGTTCTGCGTGGCCATGCGATAGTGTTGTAGAGCGCTGTCGGTCTGATTGATCGCTTGGTCTTGAAGTGCTTCGACGTGAACGGCGGCTTCCTTACGATGCGCTTCGGCCTCCGCGATAGGCCCTTCATTGCGGTTGAACAGGGGGAGGGTGATGCCTGCCGGTGTAACGCTGTACTTGTTCACCCCTTGGTCGAATGAGTATCCAAGCCCGAGTGACAGGTTCGGATATTGCCGTGCAACTTCCAATTGGAGAGCGGCTTGGGTCGCTTCGTACTCGGCGAGGGCACCCAGGATGTCAGTGCGGTTCAGAACGGTTTGACGACGGGCAGCGCTATCAGGGATCTGCGGGGTCAGGCTCTCGAATTCACTCAGGTCTAGCTTGATGGATTCAAGAGCCCTGAGAGGAATACCAATGGTTTGAGCGATCAGTGCTTTGGCGTCCAGCATCAGCTTTTCGCTATTAGCCAAGTCACTACGATCACGCTCCAGAATGAACTGCTCCTGGCTCAACTCGAACGTAGAGGTCGACCCCAACGAAAGCTGTGTCTCCAGCATGGTGACTATGTTCTGCTGGGTTTCGACCTGGCGCTCGATAATCGCGTGGTGCTGGCTGGCGGCGTAAAGGTCGAGCAACGCGCTGCGGAGACGACTCCTTATCTGCCAAGCGGTTTGACCGATATTGAGACGGGCAGCGTCTGAGAGTTGTTGCGCTTGTGCCACTCGAAACCCACGTTTACCGGCAGTCTCAATTGGGATGTCGAGGGCCAGTCCGTACGTCCACGGTTTTATCGGCTGATCGGCGTATTGCAGTGGCAACGACAAGGACGGATTGGGTCGTTGATTCGCCGTTTCTGTCGCCGCTTCACCGCTAGTAAATTTGGCGCGTACCGCGTCCAGATCAGGACTGTAGTAATAGGCCGCTAGAGTTAATTTGCTCAGCCCCCAGGCGCTAGTGGTTTTGGGGAGGCTCGCTGTTATGAAGCGCTGAAGCTCTGGGTTAGTCAGAGAGCGCTCTTCATAAGCAGCCATCATTTTCTGAGGTGCCAGGGGTTGTGGTTGATAACTCGCACAGCCGGTAAGCAGCGTCATCACGATGAAAAGGTAGGGTTTGCGCATTAGAATTTTCTTTGAGGACAAAATGGTAGAGCACGATGAACTTCGTGAATAAAGCACGCATCTCCTCCTACAGCTGAGCGTTACGTCGAGCGGTTTCTGGAAAAACTCGTTGATATAGACACTCAAGAGCGTCGAGAAAACGCTCGTCGAGATGCCTCCAGCTCAGCACCTGTGGTACCAACCACGCGCTTATCAACGAGATCAGCAGCGACCCGGCAATATCGAATGGGAAATGCACGCCTAAATAGATACGCGCCCAGCCAACCGACATACCCAGCAGCAGCATCAACACGCCAAGTTCGCGTAGCGATGCCAGCATCAGAGCCATGGCCAACGTGAACATCACAGTGGCGTGATCGCTGGGGAAAGAGGACTCCGGGGTGTGTGCCAGGAGGTTTTGTCCTAGCCCCAGCATGAAGGGTCGTGGATGGAACCAAAGGCTACTGATCAGCAGATTGCACCCAAGCGCGAACACGATGCTGAGCGTGGCGGTTACCGCAGCGGCTCGATGCTGGCGTGTCCCCCGCAGCCACAATCCGATCAGCAACAGTGGTACGCCGGTGATGAGCCACTGCGCCAGAAAAGTCGCAAATAGCTGCATTTCCGCCGAGGAGTGCACGCTGGCGTTGATAGCCAAAAACAGGGTGCGATTGAACTCTTCCATGGGAGACCCGTTCAGGAGGCTAGGAAGCACCACGTTGTGATCGCGGTGCGATTGATACGCACCATAGTGGTTGTTTCCTTAAATCCACCTTAAGGCTGAATCTAAGAGTCGCATCAATCAAAAAATACCCGAGCGAACTCAGTCCGGAGTCCGCAACACTTCAACTTCTGAATGGCCATTCCTGAGCCTCGCTCCAGCGTATTTCGCTGAAAAAAACGTAGCCTCGAAGCCTGAAATCCTTCTGCTAATCTGACTGAACTGTCTTTAGCCTGGAATCGAATCGGATGTCATTCGTAGACTTGTTCGTCGCCCAAATCCTGTCCTTGGAAGTAGGGCTGTTCCATGCACATGCTCGAATGGAAGCCAGAACGGACAGTGAAGCCTTGCATGATCTGCGAATCAATCTGCGGCGTATCAGAAGCCTGTTGAGGCCATTACGCAAGATAGAGGGCATTGCGCCACTAAATGATGCTGCTGCCGAGGTGGGGAGGCTGACGACTCCTGCGCGGGATCTTGAGGTGCTGATCGAAGAACTCGAGGTACAAGGGGCTATAAAACAGGCGAATATCCGAAAGGCGATTTTGCAGGCCAGCTACAATCACATCGTCAGAAGCCGGGAGATCAAACAGCTCTTTTCACAACTGGATGAGTGGCCATCAGCCTTCCGTAACGCCGAGCGGGCGGACGAATTAAGCGGAGTTCAGAAAAGGATCCGTCAACATTTGGATAGACAGGTCGAATGTCTGAAAGTCGCGTTGGCGGATGCGCAGTTTGATCGCCACCAGTTAAGGATCCTGGTCAAGCGTACGCGCTATCTGGTCGATACCTTTCCTCAGAGTTCTCCTTTGTCCTCGGAGGCCGCAGCTTCGCTCAAAACCGTGCAGTCGGCCCTTGGCTCCTGGCACGACCATTTCCAGTGGTGCCTCAAAGCCAAACAGGAAAAGGATCTACAACCTCTTGCCGATGCCTGGCAGGCATCAGCCGACGCCGCGCTTTTGAAAGCAGAGGATCACTTGGAACAGCTTTTACGTCTGCTTGCGAAGAAATAGTGATTGAAAAAATGCCTTTACCGACGTAATGCAATGTCGCTTATGAAGTGCTCACCGGCAGTGATGCTAGCAATTCATCACAGCTTACCGGCAGGTAATGGGGCGCATCGAGTCGCGCTTGCGGTCGCTCGACAAAGGCTACGGCTTCCTCCTGACTGCGAAAACCCACAGCACAGGTGCCCAACCTTACCTCCCAGCCGGCTTTTCCCTGTACCTGTTCTATCTCAACTTTCATCCGTAAAGTCCTCAGCGAAAATGACACGAGGTGTTAATGATAGCCTTTTCGTATGTTGTTTAAAAAACCTCTTGACAGCTCTATTTAGAGGCTTTCCGGCTTATTGCATCGCTAATGCCATGCGGCTTGCATGGTAACACCTCAACCTGCGCGACCTTTTCGTACGGATCCCGGAACTTCATGAATGGCTTTCTAGCGCTTGAAGAGACTTTCATGATGAGTTTTAGCACGCCCTGAACTCCCAAGAGCTTTACTGATGATCAGTACAGAGATTATCCGTTGTCGGTAATTCTGCTTTGTTAGCCAGCTTGTGTTTGCTGGCGATGCCATACACATGTGTTCCCCGTGAAAGCGTCAGGCCAAAGCAGTTTTCCTGGTTGCTAATCATCATCCTGCTGCTGAGTGGTTCCTGGCATATGATGCAAAATCACAGTCAGGACTCTTTCCGTTACTCGCCCCAGCCATATGAGTCGTCCCAGATCGCCTACGCACCATAGTGGCCGCCTCCTTAAGTCCACCTTAAGTCCACCTTAAGTCCACCTTAAGGGTGACGTTGGTAGTCTTGTTGTCCTTGCAATCCTGAGAAACCTTGTTCTGAGGTGTTTGATTCAAGGGGTCAGGGTGTGCTTGGGCTGAGTGCTGAGAGGCCGAGCGAATTCAGAATTATCTGTGTCTTGTACGCCATATGCGCATAGTCAAGGGGGCGACACACCGCATGGCACTCCAGCGAAGCGCTGGCTTATGTGAGGGGAGAGATCAGGCGATGCGAATATTACTTGCAGAAGATGACCCGATGATCGGCAGCGGCTTGCAAAAAGGCTTGCGCCAGGAAGGGTACATAGTGGATTGGGTCACGGACGGCAAGGCCGCTGTCCTCGCATTGGAAACTACCCCGTATGCGTTACTGCTACTCGACTTGGGACTTCCGCGCCAAGATGGAATGGATGTTCTCAAGGTACTGCGTAAACACGATGAGCGCTTGCCGGTAATCATAATCACCGCCCGCGATTCGCTACCAGATCGAGTTGCTGGCCTTGATCACGGCGCTGACGATTACCTGGTTAAACCGTTCGCCATCGAGGAACTGGTTGCACGCATCCGTGCCGTCAGCCGCCGTCAATCAGGCCGTGTGCAGACCGAGCTTCGAGGCGGCCCCCTGCGACTTGATCCTGTACGACACCTGCTGTGGTTACGCAACGAGCCTGTCAGCCTGTCGGCCAAAGAATATGCGTTGCTGCACGAGCTGATGAAGGAGCCGGATACGGTGATATCCCGCGAGCAGCTAGAGGATCGCCTGTACGGTTGGGGAGACGAGGTCGGTAGCAATGCAGTGGAGGTTCATATCCATAATCTTCGTAAAAAGCTTGGGGCCGAGGTAATCCGTACTGTCCGAGGTGTCGGATATCACATTGGAGAGGACGCATGAGTTCGCTCCGTCGACGTCTGCTGTTATGGCTGCTGCCAGCCACTTTTCTGGCTGGGCTGCTGGCAAGTATCGGCACCTATTGGGGGGCTGTCCTTGAATTGGATGATCTGCTCAACGACCAAATGCGTTACCTCGCAGAACACATCAATGTGGATCCTGGTGAGCATGTGGTACTGACGGATACTGGCAGGAAACCCAGTCCACTCAGTGATGATAATGCGGACGAAGTACTGCTTCAGGTTTGGAGCGCAGGAGCCTTGAGTTTTACGACTGACCCCGCACTCACGCTGCCGCCGCCGCAGCAAACAGGCCTCAGTGATGTTCGGGTCGGAGATCAAATCTGGCACACGTTTATGAGCCAGCGCGGCGACAAGTTTATCCGGGTGGCTCAAGCAGAAAATAAACGCTGGGAAGAGCTCGCCGGTTTAGCCGTGCACCTACTATGGCCAGTGGTGTCACTGATCCCCTTGCTAGCCCTGTTTTTGTGGTTTGGTATCACCTATGGGCTAAAGCCATTGCGGGCAGTGGCGACAGAACTGTCTGAGCGTAACGTGAATAGCTTGCAGCCTATCGCTTCGAAAGGGTTGCCTGGCGAAGTGAAGCCCTTGGTCGATGCTCTCAACGATCTGCTGGAACGCCTGGCAAATGCCTTCGCCATGCAAAAGCACTTCATCGCTGATGCCGCGCATGAGTTACGCACCCCGGTAGCAGCGCTCTGCATCCAGGTTGAATTGGCGCAACGTGCCACTCAGGAAGTAGACAGGCAGGTATCACTTTCTGAGGTGCAGTCGGGTGTCATGCGCCTTACTCACCTGACACAACAGTTGTTGACCTTGGCTCGCCTGGAGCCTGACGCGCAGTCGCCAGTCATGCAAAGCGTTGAGTTATCCGCTCTCTGCAAATCGGTGATCACTGATCAGGTTCGTAGGGCTGAAGCCTCTGGTATTGATCTCGGGCTGACCGAGCATGCCGCATCTAGCATTTTTGGGGATCCCGAAACGCTGCGAATCCTGCTCAATAACCTGGTCGACAACGCCATTCGCTACGCAGGTGCCCAGGCAAAGATTGACGTGGCAGTACGCGATACCGACCAAGGGGTCGTGCTTGAGGTCTGCGACAATGGCCCAGGAATAAGTGCAGCGGAGCGTGAGCGAGTGCTTGAGCGATTCTACCGAGGCAACAATCAAACGGGCTCTGGCAGCGGGCTGGGGCTTGCAATTGTTAAAACGATTGCGGAGCAACACGGAGCTCAGGTCGTACTCGATGCTGCACCAAATGGCTTGGGGCTGCGGGTTCAGGTTATTTTTCCGTTTCAAACGGAAAAATACGCAGGGTAGAAAGCTCTCTAAAAGGCTCGGTGCGAAAACAATAAGTGTTCCGCAAATACATATAGCTGATTTTTCCAAGAGGCCGTCAGGAGGTTTTTTGCGCATTGAAATCGGAGATAAGATGCCCTCACGTTTTCCTGCACCCACATCGCGGTGACCAACGCCGTCGTGAAGACGAGGGGAACTCTGAGGATGGCTCTGCTCAGTTCCGTATCGACAAGACCAGCTCCTATCCCTGGTAAAGCACATTTCCTACCGCTCTGCTAACAGGAAACCATTTGAACTCTTTGCGGAGCCGGCAGCATTCTTTGATTATTTGCGTCGCACGCGGCGCGGGCGAATCAGGATCCAGCCATTCGTTGGCGATACGAAGATGTTCAATCCCGAAGATGTGAAGTACGCCAATGGCGTATTGGCGGAGTTACCGTATCCAACAGACTATGTGCGTTTGATGACAAAGGCTGCGGTTAAAGCTGTGGATCGGGTGTGCTGACCGGCTTCAAGTACAGCAAAGCTGAGGTGCTCCTGCTCAACCCATGCCAGAAAGGTGAATACATATATGATGTCTTTTCGATCCATCAAGCAGTATTTACAGAAAAATAATATCGATCCCCTATCCAGACCGGATCATCAATCTGCACGTGGCGGAGAAAACCCAGGTCAGCAGCGATGTGCTCCGCGTGCAACTTCAGTCCGTGCGGCCGATGCTTCTGCGAATTTGTGCCTGGCAAGTATCTCGAGTTGTGGCAGCCTGATTCACCGATCATGTCGCGTGGTATTCGATTGCTAATACGCCTCAAGGCGATAGCAACGTGGAACGACACATCCGGCGCGTCGAGGTTGGTCGCTTAACTATTTAGCTATTTAAGGATATGTATGTGCGTCACAAGGGTGTTGCAATCATGGTGCGGCAGTACTGGGGTACTAAAGTCAGAATTTCAAATTAATCGATAAAGTTTCGAAATGAAATTGGAATGATTCGTCCCTTTGTAAAAAGTGCTCAACCACAAGGAAATCCCCGATTTATTTAGGTTTTGTGGTTTCACGTCTTAGTGAGAAGCAATAACGAGGCAGGTACCGCTTTAAGCCATGTAACGTTACAGTATTGCGTTGGACTTGGGTTATGCCTCTCACTCGATCTTCACGTGTATGTGAGGGTAAGAAGTAGGATGTCGCTCAACCGAGTAGCTATAGGAGATCCGGATTGGCAAAAGACTCTACTGTATGGAGTAGTGTTTTTTGGACGGCTGGTCAGTATTGTAAGTGCTCAGATTGAGCTGGTGAGTTGGGATGTGGCGGTTCGTCGGTATATTTTGTAAATTAGCTGGGAGGCTGCAATTTTTCATGTTAATGAGCTAGCAATTAGTTAAACTTCGACAATCCGATAGCAAATCAAAAAAGGACAATCGATGACTATCCACGTTCTTCCATTGCAAGATCAAGCGGCCCCGGAAGGCATCTGTTTCGGGTGCGGAAGCGCACACCCAAGCGGTCTCCACATAAAAAGCCACTGGGATGCCGACGGAGTTCATGTTGTGTGCAAACACACTCCGGCCCCTGAATTTACTGGCTGGCCAGAGTTGGTTTACGGTGGTTTCATTGCAATGTTAGTAGACTGCCACTCGAACTGGACTGCGATGGCCTATCACTATCGTGCGGAAGGGCGGGAGCCTGGAGCATTACCTCGCATTGATTGCGTGACTGGGCAGTTGAACCTCACCTACCGTAAGCCTACACCGATGGGTGTCGAGCTCACCTTGAAGGCATGGGTTGAAGGAGAGGTAGGGCGCAAGTCACGGATTATTTGCGAGGTTTGGGCAGGTGATGTTTTGACGGTAATCGGCGACTCTGTCTTTGTCAGGGTCAGCACTGAGAAACTAAGGGCCGAAGCACAAGCGGTAATCTGAGTCGCCGTACGAGAAGCCGTAGGTGCGGTGTGAGTAGGTGGCGGATTTGCAATCCGTCACCTACTCGATCAGCTAAATAGCTTTTACAAACAAGGCGACTGCAACCACGCCGGACACAATGGCAAACCCTCTTTGTAAATGAGGCCCCGAGAGCTTGGCGGCGACCAGACGTCCGCTGATCATGCCTACTAATGCGCCAATGGAAAACGGAAAAGCAATTGCCCACTGCAAGTGTCCAGCCGCCGCGCTTGCGGCAACTCCGGAGATTGAAACCAGTGCAATAACGGCTAGAGACGTTGCCAGGACTGACTGTGCTGTCAAATCGGTATATCGCTGGAGCGCCGGCACCATGACAAAGCCGCCGCCGACACCCAGCAAGCCAGAAAGTCCACCCGCGACAATGCCAGAAACTGTGAGCGCCCACGCACAAGGAGCCGTCCAGTTTAGCTTGCCTCGGCTCGCGTCCAATAGGCAGGGCGGAGGCTTGTTCTTGACGTCTGTCTTTGACTCGGCGGAAGCAGGCAATGATCGTTGAAACACTCGAAATGCAACGTACATCAGCACAAAAGCAAAGACGATCGTCAGCGGGCGGTTAGGTGTGCGTTGTGCCAGCCAAAGGCCAAATGGGGAACACACGATCCCCGCTCCAGCGATCAAGAGCGCCGCTTTATAACGTACGGTGCCGTTTTTTAACCCCATCACAGCGCCCAAGGTTGCCGCTAATCCAACAGCAAGCAAACCAATAGGCCCGGCTTCGGCCATGCTCAATCCAACGCCAAAAACGAGTAACGGAACGGCGAGTATTCCTCCGCCAGCGCCAGTGAGAGCCAGAATCACGCCAACAGTAAACCCGAGCAGCAAGACTATGATCATCTCTCCCTCCTTGCTTTCAAGTCTGACTTCATGAGTCCGCCAGCTCTGGTTTTGCCAACCATTCATGGCCCTTCAGCATGCCCTTCCAATACAGCGGCGGAAGGATCCGCTCTTTGAGCAGCCATGCCAGTCGTGATGGACGGGTGCCTTCAATTAGCCAGGATGGAAAGCTTGGCGCTAGCTTGCCGCCATAGGTGAACTCAGCCAGCACGATCTTGCCGCGCTCCACCGTCAGCGGGCAGGAGCCGTAACCGTCGTAATGGGCGCTGCCTTTTGCTTTGCCCATGGCAGCCAGCACATTATGGGCAACGACCGGAGCCTGCTTGCGCGCTGCTGCTGCGGTTTTGGCATTGCTGGAGTTGGCAGCGTCACCTAACGCATGAATATTTGCCCAGGTCTTGTGGCGCAGGGTCGCGGGGTCGACGTCGATCCAGCCAGCCGCATCAGCGAGGGGGCTGACCCGGATAAAATCCGGCGCAATTTGTGGCGGTACCACATGCAACAAATCAAAGTTGCGAGTGACAAGTTGCGTGCTGCCCTCTGCGCTTACACAGCTGAATGTTGCTGTTCGGGCAGGCCCATCGACGCTGGTTAGCGTGTTGCCGAAATTCAGGTCGATACCATAAGCGGTGATGTACTCCATCAGCGCTGGCACGTAGTCGGGAACTCCGAACAGTACTGCGCCAGCGCTGCAAAACTCGATCTTGAATTTTTCCAGCACGCCAGTACGCTTCCAGTGATCGGCTGATAGGTACATCGCCTTTTGTGGCGCGCCTGCACATTTAATCGGCATAGGTGGTTGCGTGAAAATGGCCCGGCCACCCCGTAATTTCTGCACCATCTCCCATGTGTAAGGGGCGAGGTGATACAGATAGTTCGACGTCACACCGTTGCGGCCTAGCGTGTCGGACAGGCCCTCAATTGCATGCCAATTGAGTTTAAGACCAGGACAGACCACGAGTTGTTCGTACTTAACGACTCTGCATCCATCAAGAATCACGGCATTTCGCTCAGGTTCAAACGCGGCTACGGCAGATTTGATCCAATGCACGCCGCGCGGGATGGTCGATCCCATGGTGTGGGCTGTTTTGGCCGCGTCGAAGACACCGCTGCCGACAAGAGTCCAGCCAGGCTGGTAATAATGCACATCTGCTGGGTCGATAATGGCAATGTCGAGTTCAGGATCTCGTGCCAATAGGCTGGATGCGGTCGCGATACCCGCCGCGCCGCCGCCAATAATGACAACTGCATGCGAAGCCTCGGCAACTTCAACAGGAGTGCGCCCCTGGTTCGCGATCCGGCGAATGACACCTTTCATATCGAATCCAGCTTTTTTTGCTGTATCGACGATCTGCGGCAGGGGCTGCTGACCCGCTTGTGACAGTGCCCACATCGTTGTCGAACGCATGCCGGAGCGGCAATACGCCAACACTGGTTTCGGAAGGGATTCAAGTAGCTTGCCGAAGGCAACACCTTGCTCGTCAGTGACCTTGCCCGATTCAGCAGGGAGGTAGTGCGCCTCGATACCCATCGCTTGCGCTGCGCGCTGGATCTCGGCAAACAAAGGCTGATCAACGCCCTCGCCATCTGGACGGTTACAAACTATGGCGCGAAAACCGGCGTCTTTCAGTTCTGCCAACTGATTGGGCAAAATCTGCTCCGATACCGACAGTCCTGGCACGAGGTGGCGAATGTACATAGGTGTCTCCGTTAAAAATATTTTTGTTATGGGTATTTTTGCGGGCGACGTCAGGCGACGTTGAGCGGGATTTTCAGATAGCGTGTGCCGTTTGCTTCGGGCTCAGGAAAATGTCCAGCCCGCATGTTTACCTGAACCGATGGCAGGATTAGCGTCGGCATTTCCATTGATGCATCACGCTTGGTGCGCATCGCTACAAACTCCTCCTCACTGATACCCTTACGGACATGAACGTTGTGCGCGCGCTGGTCAGCAACGGTGCTGATGAATTGCACTTCACGACCACCAGGTTGATAGTCGTGACACATGTACAGCAAAGTATTGGCCGGCAGACTCAGCACTTTGTTAATTGACTGGAACAGCGTGCGAGCATCACCACCGGGGAAGTCACAACGTGCGGTACCGTAGTCGGGCATGAACAGGGTATCGCCGACGAAAGCTGCCGTTTCCTCACCATCGCTAACCACATAGGTCATGCAAGCTGGCGTGTGGCCCGGGGTATGCAGCGTTCGGCATTGCAACGTGCCAATGGCGAACGACTCATCATTCGTGAACAGGTGATCGAACTGACTACCGTCACGGGCCATGTCGCTACCTGCATTGAACAAAGCGCCGAAGACCTCCTGCACGGTCGCTATCTGGCTACCGATGCCTATTTTCCCGCCGAGACTTTCCTTCAGGTACGGCGCTGCCGTCAGATGATCCGCATGGACATGGGTTTCAAGTATCCAGTCGACCTTCGCGTTGAGTTCGGCCACTCTCGCAATTAACTTGTCGGCAGACGTCGTGGCGGTGTGGCCTGATTTCGGATCGTAATCAAGTACGCTGTCTACCAAGGCGCAGTGGCGGGTGGCTAGATCTAGCACAAGATAGCTGACGGTACTGGTAGCAGGATCGAAGAAACCTTCAACGTGAAGTTTTGCGGTCATGGTCTGTCTCCTTAGGGGGACTCTTACCGAGTCGCTTGCACCAAGGGTTGGTACAGGCAATAAAGATACCAACTAAAATCTCTGCTTAAAATAAATTTATCTAATTGATTTTGTTAGGTTATTTATTTTTTTGATGGGCTGGTTTCGTATTCAAAAGCAAGAAGGCACTGCCATTGGCAGTGTTTGTTGGCAGAGGTGGCAGTGCCACAGCAGTTGCCCGATCTCACTGGCTCGCTGCTTCGGCAGTCCGTCGCGAACGAGCTCATGGAGTTTGGTACAGCGTGCCGGTAATCCCACGTTTGTCCGAACATTTCCAAGGATGGGCGACCCAGAGTCGTCGTCTTATATGACCTTCATTGGAATGCGTACTCGCTCGCGTCGCCCACCTTCAGTTGGGCTCTGGCCTGCAAAAGCCCAAGGATAAAGTCATATGACAGCTCAGGGTTTTGCTCTGCAATACGGCCTAGGGTGGCCCAGTGCTCAATTTGCTTGGGGGTTGAACGATGTGCGGCTGAAGCATAAAAACGAGCAATTTCAATCAAGGCACTGTCGAGCTTGATGCTAGTACTGGGCATAGTCGGCTCCATTCAAACGTCTTGAGAAAGTCACAGTGGCTGGTAGTCGCAGCGCTTACTTGGCAAGTCTTGAAATATCGGGGCGCAAGCTAATCCTGCATGTCAAATCGATCGCCGGTGGGTTTGACGCGTGGGTTAGTGTAGGAAAGCCGATCGTAGACCCGCCTTTACCAACCTTCGAGTAACGCCTTAGGTTTTATGGACGATCCAAGAAGACTCTGGGTCAGAGGATGCAATGGCACGTCTGGCTTGAAGGTGGATCGTCCATTGAAGGGAGAAGGGCGCAATGCCTTCAGCGGGCAGGCGCGCTGACAAAACGCTGTATTTATCGCTGCGTTGCCAAGCATTGGCCTGTCGAACTGGCGGAGTAACAGGATCTTTCCAGTATCAACGGTAGACGCTAAAAAGCGGCGGAGGTGAGTGATGTCATGCTCGAATATAGAACCAACCTTCTGATTGCATTTTGACAAGCTCAGAAACGGCACCTTGTGCCAACACTCTTAGTGGCGCCGACACGTCGCGATCAAGACTTCTTAGCGTGTTTGGACATATCCAGGTTATCGCGTCCATTTCACCATTTGGATCATCAAGGGCCGCTGCAACAGCCTTTGAATTGACTATGATTCTGACGGTTGCCTGAGGAGCATCTTTCAATAGGTTCACTGCATTGTTGCGGGCACGTGCCAAAGCATCGGGAGTCGGAGCATGCAGCACAACATGAAGGTTATCGATTTCGCTGAGATCCATTATTCAAGGCCTTCAAGGTCGATTAACGTGGTAGATAACGCCTATTTTCATAGGCGTAAACGGCATAGGGCGAGTACTGCATGACATTTGTTCAATAGAAAACGGTATGACGCCATGCGTCCAAAACAGGGGTGAACATCGGCATCTAAATAGCGATCAGGTTGGAAACTACTTTGTTCCCTGACCCATCAAGACGCCATCTACTTTCTAGCCGTAGAGATTAACCCCGTCATTGGCGTGAAGCTCCACCCTCGTTTGCTCTGGCTGGCTTGGCCTTCACCGAGCGCAAGGAAAACGTTGTTCTGCTGGGCCCTTCTGGTGTTTATTTGATGTGAAGGACGACTCAGGAGAGGTAAAGGGCTGAGTCAGAACGAGTGACTCTGAGTCGGAATACACTCCACTGACACAGGTTTCCCTGCACAACTTTGAGGCTGAGCTTTGCTCATATGATGGCAAGATAGGCCATGAGCAAGACTCCCAGGACTGCGGTGAGCACATTCACTACAGGGCCAGAGTTGATGCTGTATCCCTCTGGGATTTCAACTGGTTTCAGAGCTTTAACCACGCGTTTGTACTGCCAAGATGACCAGCATGCAACCCATGAGCCCAGCATCAGAAAAGCCAGTCCTATCCAGAAGGAAAAATGTTTTTCTGGGCTGCCCGACGCCCCTGGTTTTAGCATCTGTAACAGTAACCCGGATCGTTCAATCACAAAGCCAAATGCCATAAGCGAAAGACTGGTTCGGTTCCATGCTAGCAAGGTTCTCTCAGCGGCAAAGAACACTCGTGGATCGTTCAGGTCGGACATTAAATACTCCTTGGCCCAACAATGCGTGAAATTAATCTGGTCAGATGGCGCATAAATTGGACAGTGTTTCAGTCATTCGCTTCCATGGCTATCTTCTGGTTAACACAGGCGGCGGCTTTCTAGTGCAGAGAACAAATACTTACCGGCCAACATATCCTCGCTCAATTGCTGCTCCATGAAGCCAACTGCCAGTGCTATTACCCTCTGAGTTTCACCACTGCGGCCAGTGGCCGCGAGTGGCGCACTCCACCGCTGTGTGGAGGCCTGACCGAAACGGTCAGCGGGCATACCCGCTTCCTCCACGACGGTCGTGCGCGCAGTATTTTGGTGGCCATTCTCCGGCACGGTGGCGAGGCTGAAGGTGCGCGTAAGGCTGTTAAGGGTAGCGCGCTGTGCAGTCCTTTATCAATTCCTGGTAGCGCAGAAACAGTCCAGCGGTTGTCTAAGGCTATTTGCTCAATTTCGTTTTCGTCCGAGCCCAAAGATCGAACCGAGTAAGCGACCTCCGGTGAGTTGGTGAGCGAGCGCGAAGACTGTATGGCCACACCAGTATATCCACAGCATCTCGCCGAAAGATTTATGCTGCAATGTATAGCGGGTGAAAGCCATTGGGTCTGAGGGAGGGCCTACGTGGCCTGGAGGGATCATGGCAAACATGATCATACCAGTGCAGGCACAACCCGCTCAGTGCCAGTAGGCCGAGACCATGGACAAACCCCGAGAGACCAATGCCTCGTCCTGTACGCGGTAACCGTCCGCGAAACAGCGCGAAGCTTTCGCGCAGTACCTCGCGTCGCGCGTCTCTCCCCCAAGGGAAGAGCATCTTCAGATCATAGATCGCATAGCTGTACAGCCAGAACAGCAGCAGGACGATTGCTGCCACGGCTCCAACAATGCGGTGATATGGGACAGGAACTGGGTGCCGGGGTTGGACATGTACATGCTGCTGAGCTGCTGGAAGGTCGCCGTGAGGGCGATTGCCCAGTGCAGCAGGCGCAGTTTTATGTCCCAGCCTTTCCTTATCAATGGAGTGCTCCCATTATGTCTGCGGGCGACGTGGTATCGACGGAATGGGCGACGGACTTTCCCGCAGGTTAGTCCGTCGTCTCAAGGCCTAGTCGCTCAGTCGAGCTGTTCCGATTCGGAATCCCTGATTATGAGGCGTGCTCTGCACGCTTGTATCGGGTGCCTCAACTTCATCTTGCCCCGCTCCCAGCGGAATAGACTGCCCGTCCGCATCAAGCTTGTCGATATAGCCGCAGGCGACACATTCGCGATGCGGAACACCGTCTTCGTACCACATCTGAATCTTGTCTATTTCATTGCATGCCGGGCATGTTGCCCCGCAAATGAATTGTTTCCTTGGTTCGCTCATAGATATGTTCACCGGGGAAGAAGAAAGATCTGCGGGTACTGCTAGCCAGTTGTAATGGCAGAAGTGCCGCAGGGTCGTGAAATCGCTGAGTGTTCTGTACGTTTCATACAGGAAGTCGGTCGTTTGTAAAAAGGCCTGAGCTAAGACTTTTCGATGTGGTGGTACGCTCCGCCTAGTCAGCCGGAAAGAAATCAAAGAACTTTTCCCGGATCGTTCTGGTGCTGGCTACAGGCATGTTGCGTACCATCTTGACGCTAGGCCCAACGCGCGTAATGTCGCCGGAGTGATCAGCCAGTTGTTTCAGCACCTGATAGCGCCCGAGTTGCTGGCAGAGCACGACCTCATGAGTGTTTTCCATGATTGCTCTTTGAGCATTGCGGCTCCGCTTGACCTGCAAAAATACCTACGACGGTTGCTCTGTATTTAATGTCTACAAGCAGCAGTAACTCTTCAACTATGCCTTTGCCACAATATCATTTAATCCTGCCCTATCAAGTTTTGCGGCGCCCAGCGGCCTGCGACGTTCTGGCGCAGGCGAATCCACGGATGAACGTTGCAAGGGTACTGAAATTATAGTGCGGCGGACTGTCGCAGCTGCATCGAGTTTGCCTCATGGATCAACAATGTTCAGATAAGCAAGCGGGACGATTTACCCTTTTATAAAGCGTGCGCAAGAAGCAGAAAATCCCTAATCTATCTAGGCTTTGTGGTTTTCACCGTAGTGTGAAGCAATAGGGACGCAGGTACGCCTTTAAGCCACACCTGCGCTGCCCCCGCAACTGTGAACGGTTAGCTCTCCCGTATATACAACTGGTCTGTCAGTGACTGGGAAGACGCGGGAACGCATTGATCTGTAAGCCAGGAGACCTGCCACGAATGTTGCCGAAATCTGGCATTTCCTTAGTTCGCATCCCTCTGAGGGAGAAAGATGCATATCGAACCCGGCGTGCTCAATTCCGCCAAAGTGCTTTACGCCAACGTCACCGCTACCTTGGCAGCCTTTTCACCCACGCTGATCACTCGCCCGGACAACGTAATAAAAACCTTGCTGGCGGCTGCTTTCTTTTCGGTATTTATGGAGGTCTTCCATTTGCCAGTGGGGGCGTCTGAATTGCATTTTGTTGGCGCATCGACGGTCTACTTTGTCTTCGGCTTTATCCCTACGCTGTTTGGCTTTGCAATGGGTCTCCTGCTTCAGGGGCCGTTTTCCGAACCTCATGATTTAGTGCATCTAGGCGTTAACTCGCTGTCGTTGATGCTGCCTTTGATCGCGGCGCGTGGTTTGCTGGGTCGCCGTTTTTTCTCAAAAGGCGAACGCAGCATTCGTTGGGCTGAAGTCGTCACGTTCGACGCAGTGTATTACACCGGTGTAGTGGCCATGGTCGGTTTCTGGCTGTCCTTGGGTGAAGGGCCGACGCCGTTGAACAACTGGGCGTTGTTCTCGGTTTCGTATTTACCTTTGGTTCTATGTGAACCTCTGTTCACCTGCTTGATCGTACGTACGCTGAAGCGTTATACCGACAACCTTCTGGTGGGTCGTTTCACTTGCGTGAAAACACGCAACCTCGCCTGATCGTCAAAACAGACGATATGAGGATCAAGAAAGATATTTTGGCGGTGATGGGATCCTCCCCATCACCGCATTTATTGAGCGCTCTAATTCAATGGCAACCGCTACGATGAGCAAGGCTTGCCACCAGAATATCTGGGTCGCTGCGTTTCTGGCGATAATCCTGAAAGTGCTGGCGCTGCCGATGACCAGCGCGCTCGGCACGGTCAATTTGGAGCAATTGCTGTTAGGCAGTTTTTGTTCGTCTGGCGGTGTGCAGCAAGTTTCTCTTTTACTCAAAAAGAATCAGCCTTCAAGTACTTCGAAAGTCGACCAATCGCACTGTTGCTGTTCCCAATCTGTTGGTGCAGTCCCCATCCCACCGGCCAGCTTCGTACTACCGGCCTTCCTGCTTCAAGTCGACTCACTTCTATCCCAAGTCATTTTCTCGAACTCACCTCGCTGGCGTTGGCCTTCTCTGAACCCTCGTGCCTCCCCCGTAATCAAGCCTGACCGATTGTTTGTATCGCTTTCAGAGCGCCCGAAGCTATCACCCTCAGCTTTCAGGCTTCTCTGATCTGTGTTTTTACGGTTACTTGTGACACAAAAGGAGCATGAGATGTCTCGCGCAATCTGTTACCCGCTTCCGTCTGGACACACCAGATTGGTTAGCAAGACTGCTCGAATGGGCCGTCGCGACGATTTTCTTCTCCCATTCCCCGACTACCCCTGCAATGCGCGAAGCTTCGTTCATTTGGACGCTAGACTTCTTCCGTACTGGCACACTCTGTTTGATGTTTGTCCCGGATTGCTAAAGCTTGATCCGCCTGATGGCTTGAACCTTTTTCGAAGTTTCATGACGTGGGCCTACCGCCATAATCCAGCACTCAACTGGACGTACTACCTGAGTGTGTGTCGCTGGCTATTCAGCTCGAAATACCAGGCAAAGGCCAATGAGGAACACATTGAGTCCTTCATGGTAGCTGCGGCAGCGCGCTGGATAAATACGGACGATAGCCAAGCACGAGGGCTCGTACTGGCTTGGCAAGGTGCTCCCTTACTTGTTTTTGAATGGAAAGAGCGGCTGCGTGCCTCAGCAGCTCTGGTCACTGAGCATGAGGAACTCCCGCCGACGCCTTGGGACTTTGCCTGGAGTCCGCTTACCGGTAAGGGGGGGACGGGCTTTCGTCGATGGCTACCGATACCCTTATGAACTAGGGATTTTAAAATTATGACCAGAGGTAAATACTCCGGTGTCGCTCCTGGTTCATAAACACGTATCGAGAGGAGGGTGGATGCTGCGACAAAACACCACACATAAGCACAAATTGATGATCAAAGGATGGGCTTGATGCTCAGCAGGTTTTTATGCGTCAGATTGTCGCAGTTGATGCGATACCGCTGTCCTCATAAAGTGTGCAGGCTTTGAGCGGAGGCAGACTCTTCCAAGGTAAGCTCAAGGCGGCGTCCTTAGACCAGATGATAGTTTTGGTTGTATAGCCCTCTTCCCCGGAGGGCTTTTTTTCGTGCGCCAGGCATGGCGCGTTGCGCGTATCCGACAGGCATAAGCAGGAAGGTCGTGCGAATTCCCAAGGGATATCTGCACGTTTGCCAGTGTGCTACCGAGCGTCGCGAGGTGACGGGATGAGCGTGAAGAAGTCAACCGAGGCTGTAGTAAGTCACGAATAACCTCGTCATGCGTCTTTCTGCTGACAGGGATAGCGTGGCCTGATTCGCGATCTCGGCGGCGATGCCGCCTTCGATCGGGTGGTCTCATTCCTTGCCCAGCTGCTATCACCGTTCTACTGCTCTGTCTTCAGGTCAAAGAAGTGGTGTGCTTGTCCTGTGCTTCAGCATTGGCCTGGCGCCAATGGTAACCGTCGGTGCGGCGGCAGCCATTGGCGCCAAGCAGTCCTCCAACCGCTGGCCTTGGATGGGCACCGTTGCTTGTCGCGCACCTTATCTGTCCAGCGCGCTGATCATCGGAGTCGGTCTCTACGTAGGTATCCATGGCTGGATAGGCCTGAACAACATAAGGCGACTCTTAAGTGTTTGAACTCACCAGCTATGTTGGTCTGTTCCTGGCGGCATTAGGTGCCGCCGCGTTGCTGCCAATGCAGTCTGAATCGGTATTGGACGGGATGTTAGTTCAGGCCAATACGTTGCCTCGACGATACTGGTGGCCGCGATCCTCAATGCACAGGTGTTAATCCACTTAGCTTGATGGCTGTCCTAGCTGCCTTTGAACTCAAGTATCTCAACAGCGTCGTAGCTTCCTCTTGTTGTACATTTCCAGTTGAGATAGCAGCTGAATACATTGTCATTTTTTGCACCTGATCTGGAATCAGTCCAATCACATCGATGCCTTCCACATGTATGAGTTCACTTAATTGTTGGAAGCCTATTTCCGCTTCGCCACGGGCGACTGCTTCTCCGACGGGCTCGGCGGAAATCGTTCGGGTCTTGATCCTCAACCTTTCTGAGATGTGCATTTGAGGAAAGAGAATACGTGACAGATATGTTCCGCTGGACGTATCCGATAGAGCCAGGGACTTTGCGTTGAGTAACGTTTTTTTGAATTTCTTCATGTTGCTTATATCGGGTTTTTTAGCACCTTTGCGGACGGCCATGGCAATGAATGACTTACCAAGATCGATTCGACTCGTTTTTTGCAAATGACCTTGATCTATCAGTTTTCGCAGCTCCCAATCCTCCATGATTACGACATCCTCATTTTCACCGCGCGCCAGCCGATTGGTGATTGCCATTGGGGTATTGCCGGTAGGTGGGGACTCTTTGATGATCAGGCTGAATCCCGTCGCTTTTTCATAAATGGGGGCTATGGATTGAATCGCCGCGATGAAGCCTCTGGTCGTAAATATGGTAAGCGTTTTGGTGGGAGTGGCATCCTGTGCCTCAATACCATCTGCAAATAAAAACAAGCAAGCCAATGCGAGCCTCGATAAGGTCTTCGTCATGACGAGGCATCCTGAATTCGGCGTAGAAGTGGGGTTTAGCAGCGGAGGCGCGAAAAAATAGCTGCGTTTTCCATAACGACAAAATTAAAGCGAATTAAGAAAAATTTAGTTTACCGTCCGATGCGCGCTACCTAGGCTGCATCAATCTTGAAAATATACGACACTTGGAGCTTGCCTGAGTTTTAGGCTTGTAATCGTTGTACGGAGTAAAAATGAATCGCGCGCTAGTGATAGAGGATGATGAGGTCACAGCCAAGGCCATTGTTAACGCGCTAACCTCCCATGGGTTTGATGCCCGATGGGCAGCTAACGGTCGCGATGGATTGTCAGCGGCCATTTCTGGCGGCCATGATGTGATAACGCTTGACCGGATGCTGCCTGATTTCGATGGTTTGACGATAATTAGTACGTTGCGAAGCCTCGGTATTCAGACGCCTGTCTTGATGATCAGCGCATTGTCTGATGTAGATGAACGAGTCAAAGGGCTTCGTTCGGGAGGCGATGACTATCTGACCAAACCTTTCTCTACGGTCGAAATGATTGCCCGCTTGGAAGTGCTGCTGAGGCGTCCTACTGCTGGCGTGAGTGAACGTCGCTTAAGCTTCGGGAACCTCCACATGGATCTCATTGATCAATCACTCAGTCGCGCTGACGTGCAGATACCGCTTCTCCCGACCGAATTCAAATTGCTCACTTATTTCATGCGCAACGCGGGTCAGTTGGTCACAAGAACCATGCTCTTTCAGGCAGTTTGGGGATATCACTTCGATCCAGGTACGAACATTATTGATGTCCATATCGGTCGGCTTCGAAAAAAAATCGAGGGTGGCGGCTCACCTGTCATTCACACAATACGCGGTTCTGGCTATGTTCTTACCACCCAAGAATGAGCGCTGGCGTTCTTCCAATAGCCGCCTTATTGGGATCTATGCCGTGTTTTTTATCGCCTGGGGAGCCGTTTTTACGGGTGTGCTTTATTGGAAAATCTCTACCTATCTCGGGGCTGTTGCTGAGCGGACATTGATGCAACGGGCCCACTATTACCAAAAGATTGATGATGCAAGCCTAGAAGGTGAACTCGCTGCCAGCGAGGTGTATTCGACTTCAGGGATCGACGCATACGGCTTGTTTGAAGCCGACGGCACCCATATCGCCGGTGACCTGCTCCGCTTGCGAGCAAGTCTGCCAGATGACGGCCAGGTACATTATCTGGAGCGAGGCTTGAGCATCGCCTTACCAAGAGAGCAAACCCGAAGTAGCCATGCATTGATGCAGCATCGCGGCGATGGTCGAATTTTGATCCTGTCGCGTGATGGGGGGTCTATTTCCGCAGTCGGCGGCATCATTGCGCAGGCATTATTTTGGGGGTTTTCCCTTACCCTTATCCCTGGGCTGATAGGTTGGTGGCTCTTGAGGCGAAGGCCCTTACGCAGAGTACAACGACTTCAAAGCTGCACTGAGAGTATCGTCTCGGGCAACCTCGGTGAACGCCTGCCGCTATCTTCACGCCTCGATGAACTCGATATGCTGGCCAATGCCGTCAATGTGATGCTTGAGCATATCGAACAGCTTATGCACGAGGTTAAGGGGGCGTGTGATGGCATCGCGCATGATCTACGCACTCCCTTGACACGCCTGCGTACTCACCTTTACCAGTTGCAGCAGTTGCCCCTTGATAGCTCTCATGCAGCGACCCTGGACATGGCGTTGGAAGAGAGTGAATCCATCATGTTGCGTTTTCAGGGGTTGCTGCGAATATCTGAACTTGAAGATACAAGGAGAAGGTCAGGTTTCGAATCGTTTCAACCAGCATCGCTACTGACACAGGCGCACGAGTTTTTCGAGCCCTTGGCGCAGGAGCAGGGGCTGACACTGCTCCTGGAGTTGTCTGACGATATTCCAGCGTTATCTGGTGATGTTTCTCTTCTGTTCGAGGCGCTGGTTAACCTTTTGGATAACGCTATCAAATTTACGCCCAAGGGAGGGGTTATTCACTTGACTGGCGCTCTGACGGACAGTTCTATCAATATTGAGGTCTCGGACAATGGCCCTGGTATACCGGAAGCTGAGCGTGAAAATGTGATCCGCAGGCTGTATCGCGGGGACTCTACTCGTCAGAAACCTGGCCATGGATTGGGGCTTTCTCTGGTTTCGGCGATTGTTAGGTTGCATGGGTTCGTACTACGCATCCAGGAATCGCCGCGCGGTGGCGGAGCCACAGTCTCGATTATCTGTCCATTGCCCGAGATGATCGTCGCCAACGTCTAATTAAATTTATTTTAATCTGGGTTAATTTGAGCCTTCCCAAATCCTCATCTAGTTTGGCGCGTCTTTCTGCTAATCCGAGGCTGGCGCTTGTGAAACACCCTAAATTGCGGCTTACACTCATTCTTGTGTGTTATTTTTTGACACCAGCTTGGGCGGCTCCAATATCCACCCCAAGTCCTGTTTCACCGACTGCCCGAGCGATGATCCCAGCACCACCGCAATTGGGCGCGAAATCCTGGGTGCTGATGGATGCAACCACAGGCACGATTATAGGTAGTCAAAACGCTGATATGCGTTTACCTCCGGCCAGCTTGACCAAGTTGATGACGGTGTATGTCGCTACCAATGAAATTCAGGCTGGACGTCTTAAGGCCGACGATACGGTTACTGTCAGTGAAAATGCATGGAAAACCGGTGGTTCTAGGATGTTTCTGGATCCGGGCGCAGTTGTTCCAGTGCATGACCTACTGCGTGGTGTGGTGATCGATTCTGGCAATGACGCCAGTGTGGCGCTGTCTGAGCATATAGCGGGTAGCGAAGATGCATTTGCCGGGTTGATGAACGCCACAGCAAATAAACTTGGGTTGACTGACACTCACTTCATGAACCCTACAGGCTTGCCGGCACCTGGGCACTATTCTTCGGCTCATGATATGGCCCGGCTTGCGCGGGCGATTATCAATGATGAATCAGCTTACTACTCGTTGTACGCGCACAAATATTTCACCTGGAACAGCATTCGCCAACCCAATCGCAATCTTCTCCTCTGGAGCGACCCAAGTGTTGACGGGCTCAAAACGGGCCATACTGAGGAGGCAGGATATTGCATGGTGACCTCTGCTCTTCGTGATGGGCGGCGTCTTATTAGTGCGGTTTTTGGCTCGACCACGTTGAACAATCGTGCAGAAGATACTCAAAAAATACTGAACTACGGCTTCCGCTTTTTTGAGACGAAGACCTATCAGCAAGGCGGGCAAGTTTTAGCTCAACCACGACTGTGGAAAGGCGAGAAAAACATAATTTCTGTTGGGTTGCTCGATGATGTGACATTGACTCTACCCAAGAATAGTAATCGCAAGGTGGAAAGCCGTCTGCACATTAATAACGCTCTAGAGGCACCTATTGCTGTCGGCGACGTAGTCGGAAGTTTCGAACTGTATGACGGTAAAAATAAACTCACGACCCAGTCACTCATCGCACTAGAAGCGGGAGAGGCTGGTGGTTGGTGGACGCGTGCCTGGGATGCATTCCATCTTTTTTTTGCAGGACTATTTGATTTGAAGGATGACTCCGGAGATGTCAAGGCCTGAATCTGAACGGGTGATTTCGAGTCGCAATACACCTCACTGACAACCTCTGCAGTATGTGGGTTGGCAGCAGCCTTAATCTTGATGTGCCGCACTAACGGTGTGGCCGGTATTTCTTTAGAAAACCTGTTCGACCCGGTTCCGCTGGGCGTAGCGCTGGGCCTGTTGGTGGGCAAACAGGTTGGCATTTTCCTATTGTCTGCTCTGGCCATTCGTATGGGCTTGGCCAGGCTGCCGGAAGGGAGTTCCTGGGTGCAACGCTATGGTCTAGCACTGTTGTGCGGCATTGGTTTCACCATGAGTCTATTTATCGGCAACTTGGCGTTCGCCGGATCAGCTCATTTGATTGATGAAGTCAAAGTCGGGGTATTGATCGGTTCGATCCTGGCTGCGACTGGTGGCGTCGTTGTCCTACGCCGCAGCAGCGTACTAGCAGGCGCCGCCGTAGCTAGACAATCCCGCGTGAGCTGATCACAGTATTTTTCAGTGCAAAGAAATTCTGTGGTTTAGAGACCTCTCTCAGCGAAGCAGCAATAGAGGCATCGTGACTGTTCGAAGCATCGTTGTAGTCGTGCTGCCTACGAAGAACTCACGTATGCGTGAGTGCCCGTAGGCTCCCATGACCAGCAAGTCGATACGGTGTTCTGTCTGATAGGCATGGAGCATTGGCTCAACCTCTCCTTGCCTGATTTCTGCGTGAACATCAAAGCCTGCGGCCACCAAAATAGCCTTCGCCTTTTGGAGATGTGCGAGGCTGTCATTTGACTCCGCCCCTGCCATGACCAAATGAATTGGCAGGTTTTGGCACAGAGAACTCTCGGCAAGTATCTGTACGGTTTTATACCCCGTAGCGCTGCCGTCGAATGCGAGCAGCACTCGTTCTGGTTCTTTAAACGTGCTCGCGGCTATCAGAATCGGCCGATGAATCGTCCTGACAGTGGTTTCCAAGTGACTACCTACCTGGTGTCCAGCCTTTGAGCTACTTTCGCCTACGCGGCCGATTACCAAGAGGCGGGTATCATCTTGAAGATCGACTAAGCTATCTACAAAATGACCATGACGTTGCTTTATCTCAAGATGATCAGCCCCAAAACTAATGGCGCGTTTCCTGGCCGTTTCCAACAGGTACTGGCCTTGCTCCAGTGCCAGCTTGGCGCGTTTCGCATCGAAGTCGGTAAGTTCTGCCAATAGGTGTTCGCGGCTCCCCAAACCAATGTTTCCGCTCAAGTCCCCCGTTACAGGGTATTTACCTTGATCAAGCACATGAAGCAGTGTGAGTGGTGCCTTCATCTGCTTAGAGGCCCAGGTCGCGTAATCGCAGACAGACAGGGATGATAGTGAGCCATCGATACAGGCCATTACTTGGGTCATTGCTGTTCTCCTTTTAGTGGCTCATGAGCTTGTCGACTGCATCAGGCTTGTCGTGTACGCCAAAGCGATCCACGATGGTTGCGCTGGCTTCGTTCAAACCTAGCACCACAACCTCTGCACCCTCTCGACGGAACTTGATCACCACCTTATCCAGCGCAGCCACTGAGGTGATGTCCCAAAGGTGAGCTTGCGTAAGGTCGATGGTGACCTTCTGAAGCGCTTCCTTGAAGTCGAAAATCGAGTTGAATTTGTCAGCTGAGGTGAAAAAAATCTGCCCAGTTACCGTGTAGATCCGATGTGAGGTTTTAGCATCGAGTGTTGATTGGATGGCTAGGTAATGGCTGACTTTGTTTGCGAAAAATAGTGAAGCGAGAAGCACGCCGACCAGCACCCCATAGGCGAGGTTATGGGTGGCGACCACTACAACTACCGTCGCGACCATCACGATATTGGTCGAAAGCGGATGCTCTTTGAGATTGCGCAACGAGTCCCAGCTGAATGTACCGATGGACACCATGATCATCACGGCTACAAGGGCAGCCATTGGGATTCTAGAAAGCCAGTCACCCAGGAACACAACCATGAGCAGCAGGAATATGCCTGCACACAGTGTGGAAAGTCGGGTGCGGCCCCCAGATTTTACGTTGATGATCGATTGGCCGATCATGGCGCAGCCGGCCATACCGCCCAGTAACCCGGCAGTGATGTTAGCGATACCCTGACCTTTGCATTCGCGGTTCTTATCGCAGGTGGTGTCGGTCAGGTCATCAACGATGGTCGCAGTCATCATCGACTCCAGCAGACCTACAACGGCGAGTGCGGCGGAGTAAGGAAAGATGATCCGTAGGGTTTCAAAATTGAGCGGAACCTCTGGCCAGAGGAATATAGGTAGCGTGTCCGGTAACTGGCCCATGTCCCCGACGGTATGAATGTCGAGCCCGAGATAGAGGGTCACTGCGGTAAGCACCAGGATGCAGACCAAAGGGGAAGGAAGGAGCTTCCCGATCTTCGGCACGTATGGAAACAGATAAATGATTCCAAGACCCGCTGCTGTCATGACGTAAACATGCCAAGTGACATTTGTAAGCTCAGGCAGCTGGGCCATGAAAATCAAAATGGCTAACGCGTTTACGAATCCAGTTACAACTGATCGGGAGACGAAGCGCATGAGCGAGCCCAGCTTGAGAAACCCAGCCAGAATCTGAAGAACACCGCACAGCAGTGTGGCGGCTAGTAAATATTGCAGACCATGATCTTTGACCAGAGTAACCATAAGCAGTGCCATGGCGCCCGTGGCGGCGGAAATCATCCCAGGGCGTCCTCCCACGAACGCCACTACCGCGCAAATACAGAACGAAGCGTAGAGGCCTACTTTAGGGTCGACACCGGCGATGATGGAAAACGCAATGGCCTCGGGAATCAAGGCAAGCGCCACGACAATCCCTGCCAGCACGTCTCCACGGATGTTGGAGAACCAAGTATTTTTGATCGATTGAAGCATAAGAATATCCAAAGCAATGCACCGCACGGCACGCCGGGCAAGCGGCGAGCAGGTCGACACGAGTTCAAATTGTAAGGGCGGATTCGCTGCGTGCGTCAGGTGTTAGAACCGTGCATACAGCAGAGCGCGGCCGCACGTAAAACGGGCAGCAGCAGGTGCGGCGAGGGGGCGTTGCGCTAAGGCGGCGTAGGCTGCCAGAAAATCGTTTGGAGTACAGTCATGCTGATGTTCCTGTGCTCGAGAAGGTATGTCACTCGCGAATCGTACAGCATTCAGCATCACGATTGCGACCCAAGTCGGCATTAGTGATGCTTTCACAGATACCGTTACCAGCCTTTCGACAAGAGCCCGCGTCATCTCGCTAGCTGCGCAAGGATCTATGTGAGAAGAAATCTACGATTGACTGGTTTCTCTCGGCCTACGGTCTCCGAATGGCGCCATCGTTTTCAGTCGCTCAGATTGGAAGGCCTGCTCGACAAGCCCGGCCGTGGACGTAAATTGCCTCTGCCTGCCAACACAATCCGTCGCGTGCTTGATCAGGTTGCTCAACCTCGTATCGGTGAGCTCCGCTGGAGCTGGCGAAGCATGGCCCGTGCCGCTGGCATATCAGCGCCCTCCGTGCATAAGCGGTGGGCGGCCAATGACTTGAAGCATGCAAAAGTCCAAACTTCTGATACGAGTGATCCTAAGACTATTTGAAAGAACCATTTTATTCCTGAGCGCAACGCCTATGCAGCTTATCTATTGTTGGTCAGAAATGTGAGCCGACATCATCTGGGATGACACAAACCCTATCCATGAGATCGAAATGCTGCTTTTCTCGCTGGCCGATGCTGACATTTATAAAGATGTGTTTAATCGTCTCTCGAAAGCTGAAGTAAAAAATGGTAATTCGATTTGTGGTGATGGTTTGAAAGGTACTGTTATTTTGAAACTGGCTTGAATACACTAAAGATACTAATCTAGAAGAGGTCTCCAATGTCTAAACTCGCAGAATTTCGCCAGCTCGAAAAACACCTAGCCGAACAGCTCCAAGCGCTCGAAGCACTGAAAGGTGACGCTGGCCTCAAGAAGGAAATTGAATTCGAAACCAAGCTGCGTGAGCTGCTTGCTCAGTACGGTTACAGCCTGCAGAACGTGATCAATTTGCTTGACCCACATGCAGGTCGTCGCGCGCCAGCAACCGAGTCAAAATCCGGCACTCGTAAGCCACGCCAAGTGAAGGTCTACAAAAATCCGCATACTGGTGAAGTAGTAGAAACCAAGGGCGGGAATCATAAAACGCTGAAGGAATGGAAAGCCGAACACGGCGCTAACACCGTGGAGTCTTGGCTGACTAAGTGATCTTTGTTTGAGTACAAAAAGGCCCGCTAAGGGCCTTTTTTATAGCTATAGAGGTTCATTTCATCTAGCGTTAGTGAGCGTACGCTCGCAGGTGCGGCACTAGAAAGAAACTTCTCCAGTCAGCCTAAGAATACGACTTCTCCCCAACTGGCTCGCCGTGTATTTCTCCTGAAGAAACGAAATAGCCTTGGTCAGTCAAGTTACTGGCATTGAGCTGTAAAGACGTTTTCTTGCCCAGTAAGTGGCCGATCTTCCAGGATGCAAAGGCGTCCTGGGTGGTGTAGTCCGGAAACCCGAAGGAGTTGTTCAGATCTCCCGCCCGCTTGCCTACATAACATGCTCCGGTGGCTAAGGCGCGGCCTGCTCTCAATAGGACTGCAGGCACCTGGTAGGTCAGGTACGCTCTCGATGTGATCCATGGCCGCTTTCTTGGCAGCCTCTGCATTTCTGGTCGAAAGAGCGGCAATGATTTCGTCGTGCTCATCGGTGACCACCTTCAAATGAGCGCTGAAGCCACAACTTTGTACGATGAAAAAATCGGAAAGCTCGAAGTTCGCCAGTTGTCGGGTCGAGACGATGGGAGAGCGTGCCATTGCATGAAGCAGCCGGTGAAACTCGACATTGAGATTGCGGTAGCTATGTGAGATGAGCTGTTTGTTCGTAAAGCGGAAACACCCAGCGCTGATTGTCTGCGCCTGTTAGCGTCAAGTTGGAGGGGCTTAGCGTCGCGACGGAAAGTACGTCTCCAAAAATCCTAGATACCCATCCAGATCGAGTGGATAGGATTCATCTGAGGCAACAATTCATTTTTGTTGAGCGTGATGGCTACCTGGGGTCGGTTGAAGATATTCCTGAACCTCACGAGTTCAGCGCGCGCTTGAGCCTCGGACATGCGGGTTACTCTCATGATTATGATCTGGATTACCAGGAACACGACCACGGACACGCGCATTCCGAACTGGAAGGCTTAGAACTGTCGATTGATGGTTATCAGGATGCGCATGAGCTTGCTCATGCCAACGATATCCGTAAGCGCTTCACCAACCGTGAAGTCAGCACTGGTCAGATCATCATGTTCGGGTTGACCGGGGGCTGATTCCTTGCCCTGCAGCTATCACCGTTTTGCTGCTCTGCCTTCAGGTCAAAGAAGTCGCCTTGGGGGGTGTGCTGGTACTGTGCTTCAGCATTGGTCTGGCCCTTACGTTGGTAACCGTCGGTGTGGCTGCGGCCATTGGCGCGAAACAAGCCTCCAATCGCTGGCCTTGGCTGGGCACAGTTGCGCGTCGTGCACCATACTTTTCCAGCGTACTGATCATTGGTGTTAGCCTCTACGTGGGTGTCCATGGCTGGATCGGCCTGAACGCATAAGGCTCAGTTGGGTGAGCGGGGAATTGAACACATGAGCTGGAAGAATGGACTGAGCCAATCGGGCGTATTGGCCGCTCTCGGTGCAGCCGTGCTGTTCGGCGCGGGAACACCGCTGGCGAAAATGCTGTTGAACAGTGTCAGTCCCTGGTTGCTAGCGGGCCTGCTTTATCTTGGTTCAGGGCTGGGGCTAACGCTATATCGCTTGCTGAGCCGCGCACCCAGCGTAAGTCTGCCACGCAACGAAGCGCTCTGGTTCGCAGGAGCGATTGCAGCGGGTGGCATTGTTGGGCCGGTATTGTTGATGGTGGGACTAGCCGGCATGCCCGCATCCGGCGCGTCACTGTTGCTCAACGCCGAGGGTGTATTTACCGCCCTGCTCGCGTGGTTTGCCTTCAAGGAGAACTTTGACCGGCATATTGCCTTGGGCATGATCGCCATCGTGGCTGGCGCGCTCGTTCTGAGTTGGCCAGGTGAAGCGCATTTTTCCGGCTTATGGCCAGCGCTGGCAATCTTAGGCGCCTGCTTTGCCTGGGGAATTGATAATAACCTGACCCGCAAGGTGTCGCTGACAGACGCAACCTGGATTGCGTCGGTTAAAGGCTTGGTCGCTGGAACGGTCAATCTAGTCTTGGCTTTTGTTGTAGGGACGACGTTGCCGCCGCTGCCCAACTTGGTAGGAGCGCTGGCGGTAGGCTTTTTTGCCTATGGCGTGAGCTTGGCGCTGTTCGTCATAGGCCTGCGTCACCTAGGCACCGCCCGCACGGGGGCTTACTTCTCTGTGGCTCCGTTCCTAGGAACATTGCTTGCTGTGGCGATGGGCGATCCCGTCACGCTGCCGCTGCTAATCGCCGGATCGCTAATGGCCGTTGGCATTTGGTTGCACCTGACCGAACGCCATGAACATAAACACCAGCACGAGGCAATGGAGCACGAGCACGAGCATGTACACGACGAGCACCACCAACATGCACATGATGAACCCGTCACGCCGGGCACCAAACACCGACATTGGCATCAGCACCAGCCCATGGCCCATGATCATCCGCACTTCCCCGACGCGCACCACCGACATGACCATTAAGTGCGTAGGTGGTTTGCAGGCTGGGCGGTGGGCCAATAAACGAGCTTTATCAAGCGGGCCGTTGTGGAATGGGGTATCTGACAATATGTCGGTTTGCTCCGTATACCGAAACTCGTCTCAGGCATAACTCAGCGCCCCTCCCGTCGTAAAAGAGGTTCCTGACGCGCGGAGTGCAAAAAAAAGAGAGCCCCTTCTTAGGGGGTTGGACGCGGGTAACCGCGTCTGACTACCCGACAACCAGATCCGGCCATGGGCTCTTGGACGCAAGAACTGGCTCTTTGCAGGATCGCTACGCAGTGGAAAACGGGCGGCGGCGATCATGAGTTTGAACCAGTCGGCGCGGCTGAATGGGCATGATCCGTATGCCTATTTGAAGGACGTTCTCATGCGTCTGCCGACGCAGCGGGCGAGTGAAATCGATCAGTTGCTGCCGCACAAGTGGCAGCCAGCTTGATCGCGCCAGGCGGGTTGCCCGGGGCGCATACTGTCTCCTCCCCGAGCCCTGCGGTTGTCCTGACTGAACCGTGCAATGCATTCACGCGACGTCGTGCCAAATCATTCCAATGTTGATAGCGCTCAGGGAACAAAGTATCTAAAGCGCTCGAATACTATTTGGCGATAGCCGCACCAAAAGCGAGCCAGCGATCTTTTGATAGGGTGCGAGCCTCCTCAAACAACCAGTCTCGAAAGGCCTTTAATCTCGGTAGGCTTACACATTCCGAGCGATAGACAACGTAATAGGCCAATGGAGAGACAAACTGAATGTCCGGAAACAAGCGGATCAACCTACCAGCAGCCAGATCATCTTGCGCCATGACGCTGCGCGCAAGCGCAATCCCTTGCCTATCTATTGCCGCTTGAAGCACCGCTGCAGAGTTGTTGATCTTCATCCCCCGCTGCGTCGATAGGTCTTTCATCCCAACCGTTTGCAACCAGGTAGCCCAAGTCGTGAATCCGGCGTGTCCGTCCATCGACAGGTCATGAATCAGGGTTTCATTTGCCAATTCAGCCAGCGTTTGCAAACAGTCCGGCGTATTTTTCAGTAGAGGTGAGCAAACAGGGTAGATTTCCTCGTCCATAAGTTTTTCTGCGATCAGTCCAGGCCAGTGACCGGCACCATATCGCACTCCGATATCGATTCTTTGAGTCAGGAAGTCTACTGCTTTGAGCTGCGTATCAAGCCGGACGTCAGTATCTGGCCAAGCGGCGTGGAAGCGTTCAATTCGCGGCAATAACCATTTGGCGGCAAATGCGGGACTGACCGTGACCGTCAGAACCCCGCTGGGTGAATTCTCCCTCATCCGTTCCATGCCCAACGTAAGCCGCTCGAATCCAGCCCGAATGTCAGGGAGCGCACGCTCAGCAGCCTCCGTAGCGACCAACCGTGCCTTGCCACTGGAGCCTCGATGGAACAGGGGCGTGCCTAACCACTGCTCAAGGGTGCGCACTAGCTGCCCAACGGCTGCCGGGGTGACGTTCAACTCTTCGGCAGCAACAGAAAAGCTTTGATGACGAGCACTGGCTTCAAAAGCCCGCAGTGCATTGAGATGGACGGGCGCTGCCATAGCGGTAAACCTTTTCTTTATCGACCTGACACTTTATCTCGTTTGTACCGCCATCGATAGAGCTCAATAATTCGCTCGTACCTAAGCAGCACATCGTAGGGGCGGATGATTAAGGGCCACGTTTTAAAGGCTGATGACCGGTTCTCGGTTTCCCGCATAGCCTCACTCACTATCTGGAGTATTTAAATGAGCAATCAATTCACCGGCAAGAAATTATTAGTCGTCGGCGGCACCAGTGGAATGGGCCTGGAAACCGCGCGACTCGTATTACAGCAAGGCGGTAACGTAGTCATCGTGGGCAGCCGTGCAGAGAAAACCGAGCAGGCTCGTCAGGAGCTGGCAGCATTCGGCCAGGTGAGCGCGCTGACTGCAAATCTGACCGACGCACAGGGCCTGGCAGCGCTGCTCCAGGAAATTGATCAGCATCACGCTGACTTCGACCTTCTGGTCAACGCGGCGGGCGTATTTTTCCCTAAGCCTTTTCTGGAGCACCAGGACGCCGACTACGATCAGTATATGCAGCTGAACAAGGCCTCCTTCTTCATCACCCAAAAAGTCGCTGCCAACCTCGTCGCCAAGGGGCGTCCCGGCGCAATCGTCAATATTGGTTCCATGTGGGGCAAGCAGGCTATCGCCGCCACTCCGTCCTCCGCTTATTCGATGGCAAAAGCCGGCTTGCATTCGCTGACTCAGCACTTGGCGATGGAACTCGCATCCAAGCATATCCGCGTCAATGCCGTATCGCCTGCGGTGGTGCAGACCCCTATCTACGAAGGTTTCATTCCCAAGGCTGAGGTTCATTCAGCGCTGCAGGGCTTCAACAGCTTCCACCCAATCGGACGAGTGGGGACTCCTGAGGAGGTAGCAGAGGTGGTTGCCTTCCTGTTGTCCGAAAAAGCCAGTTGGGTCACAGGTGCTATCTGGGACGTCGATGGCGGTGTAATGGCCGGGCGTAATTAATTTAGATCCAAGCATGCCTTCAGAGGCAGGCATGCGCGATTGCTATCACTTGAATCGCCTGGAGACACTGCAATGATGTAAGACTGGAATGCCTATCGCGACGCTCTTCTTGATCGCGTTGGTGAATACGCGAAACAAAGTCCCGATGTTGTGCGTGGTTTGACGACGATGGACGGCGCAGCTGCCAAGACTGGCCATCTGGATGCCAAGCCGCATGAGTTGATCGCATTGGTTGTGGCGGTGACTACCTGCTGTGATGGCTGTATCAGCATCCACACCAAGAAGGCTGTCGAACATGGCGCAACCCGGGGCGAGATTGCCGAGGCACTAGGTGTTGCCATCGCGCTCAATGCAGGCGCTGCATTGGTGTATTCGGCAAGAGTCCTGGAAGCACACGCTCAACTGCCTGTTGCTTGAGAATCGATACGCGGCGGCGGTGATCACCTTCGCCCAATACCTGCATGTAATTCCCTGGAGAACAGCCGTGCTCATCAATGCTGACTTTACCCAGCGTGCTACTGTCGCTGCTCATGACTACAAATGGGTGGCATCGCCACAGCCAGGCGTAGAGCGAGTCATGCTTGATCGAGTCGGCGGCGAAAGAGCTCGTGCAACGAGTATTGTTCGCTACTCAGCCGGTTCCAGTTTTGCCCCTCATCAACACCCTGGTGGAGAAGAAATTCTCGTGCTTTCCGGTACGTTTGTAGACGATGACGACAGCTATCCTGCAGGCTTGTATCTGCGCAACCCTCCGGGTTCCAGTCATGCGCCTTCCAGCCCTGAAGGCACGGTCATTTTCGTGAAGCTTTGGCAGATGTCTGCTGATGAGCAGGTCAAGGTGCGGATCGACACGCGACGGCCAGATGCATGGCAACAAGAAAGCGGCCGCGAGGTCTGCCCGTTACATGCCAGTGAATCCGAGGCTGTTTGTCTGGTGCGCTTACCTGCGGGTGCACTGTTATTCGATACTCCCGTCGAGAACTCCGAGCTTTTGGTCTTGGCTGGAAGTTTGGTCGAAGCCGGACGGCATTACGAGGCTGGCAGCTGGCTGCGTTTTCCATCGGGAGAACACCCGAAGCTGTATACCGCAACAGAGGGGTGCACGATCTATTTTAGGCGTGGACGCCTGATCGGGCTCTCAAGCAAGGCATTACCATGAACCGGATTCGCATCGCGATCATCGGCGGCGGCATCAGCGGGCTATACGCGGCTCATTTACTCGAATCCCAAGGCATCTATGATTATGTCTTATTTGAAGCCCGCGAGAGACTCGGAGGACGGGCTTTATCCGTTGCCCTTGAGGGCACAGTCGCAGGCTTATCAGATCCCTCCGACCGCTTTGACCTAGGGCCGTCTTGGTTTTGGCCCGATTTCCAGCCACAGCTTGACAGCCTGGTAGCCGATCTCGGCCTAGAGCGGTTTGTGCAGAACGTACAAGGCGATAGCGTGATCGAGCGCATTGCCGGAGCGAGGCCCATACGCACGCAGGGCTACTCTACTTCGCCGCCTTCGGTACGCTTACTGGGAGGCATGGCGGCTTTAGTCGATGCGCTTGCTGCCAACGTAAATCCCGAAAAAGTGCGCATGGGATGGGCAGTACGTCGTCTCCATGCCTGCGAGCAGCACTTGGAAATAGAGAGTGAGAGCGGGGATGGCCGCCGAGAATCATGGGTGGTCGAGCATATTCTGTTAGCCGCTCCACCGCGATTGCTGGCCCAAGACATAGACTTTTTACCAGGGCTTCCCCCTTCGGTTGCGCAGCTATGGCGAAGTACCCCAACCTGGATGGCTCCTCACGCCAAATACCTCGCCGTATTCGACTCCGCATTCTGGAACAAAACCGGATTGTCCGGACAAGCACAGAGCGCAATAGGCCCTATGGTGGAGATTCATGATGCCTCGTCGCCTGGTGGACATGCTGCGCTGTTCGGCTTTATAGGCATCCCGGCTCAGATGCGCAACGTAATGCCTAAAGAACAGTTGCAGACAATGTGTCGCGCTCAGTTGGTACGGCTTTTCGGGCCGGAGGCGGGTAAGCCTGTGGCTGAATTCCTCAAAGACTGGGCGCAGGATCCTCTCACCTCTGTTGCTCAAGATTTGCTCGACGGAGGGCAACACTCAATCAGCCTGGAAGCAACAGTCGATTCCTCCCCTTGGGCGGGGCGGTTGATTGGAATTGGCAGTGAATGGTCACCGCAGTTTCCGGGGTACATCGCAGGCGCCATCGAAGCAGCTGCATTAGGCGTGCGCCTGATGCTCCAAAAATAGAGCTGATCGCGCTCGGCGGACTCGGCCATTTCACACGGATACCCAAAGGATCTCTCATATGAACGAAGCGACTCTCGTGCTGTCGGAGCAAACTCAAAGCCGCAACATCTGTATGCGTCCGGGCATCCCGTCTTGCGTAACTAAACGGGTTGCCATTTATGCGGCAGCAACTCGGAAATCTCACTCGCCCGCTGCGTCGGCAGGCGCGTGAGAACGTCCTTCAAATAGGTATACGGATCATGCCCGTTTAGCCGTGCTGATTGGATCAAACTCATGATCGCCGCCGCACGTTTTCCGCTACGCAGGGAGCCTGCAAAGAGCCAGTTTTTTCGACCCAGAGCCCATGGTCGGATTTGGTTTTCGGCCCAATTATTGTCTATGGGTACGGCCCCGTCATCGAGGTAACGCGACAGCGCCGCCCAGCGTTTTAGGCTGTAATCTAAAGCTCTGGCGATAGCCGAACCATCGTGCACGATCTGACGCTGGGCGATCATCCAGGCATGCAGGGCATCCATCACCGGCACGGCTTTTTCTTGCCGTCTCAGGCGGCGAAAATCAGGCTCTAGATCACGGACTTCACGCTCGACTTCATACAGCAGCTGGATGTATCGCAAGGCTTGTTCTGCCAGTTGGCTTTTGTGCGTGGCGTGCAATTCGAAAAACTTGCGCCGCGCATGGGCCATACAGCCGATCTCGGTCACGCCGAGTTCAAAACTGGCCTTGTAGCCGCCAAAATCGTCGCAGACCAACTTGCCTTTCCAGCCTTCCAGGAAGTTGCGGGCGTGTTCGCCTGCGCGGCTGGGGCTGAAGTCGTAAACGACCGCCGCCAAGTCCGAAAACTGGCTGGTAGCGTAGGCCCAGACATAGGAGCGATGGGTTTTCTTTGCGCCGGGCGTGAGCATCTGTACCGGCGTTTCGTCGGCGTGGATCACGCCGTGTGCAAGAACGGCATCACGCAAGGCATCCACCAGCGGCTGCAACTGCACACCACAGTTGCCAACCCATTGCGCCAAGGTTGAGCGAGCGATGACCAGGCCAGCTCGACCAAAAATCGATTCCTGACGATAGAGCGGTAGATGGTCGGCGAACTTCGCAATCATGACATGGGCCAGCAGCCCTGCGGTCGGGATGCCCTTGTCGATAACGTGCGCCGGAACCGGTGCCTGGATCAGCGTTTCGCAGTCATCACAAACCCACTTGCCTCGGATGTGGCGTTCGACAGTGAACACGCCCGGCGTGTAGTCGAGTTTTTCGCTGACATCCTCGCCAATACGCTTGAGGGCGCAGCCACACTGGCAATGGCTATTGTCGGGTTCGTGATGGATCAGGGGGCGCTGGAACTCCGGCGGTAACGCTGTGCGCTTAGGCTTTTGCTTTGTTTCGGTAGGAACGGAAGGTGTTTGCAGTGCCTGAAGCTCAGCTTCAATCGCAGCGATATCGGTATCGATCAGATCGTCCAGCAAGCTGGCTTGTTGCGGATTTAACTGCTCGCTGCGCTTGGCAAACTTGAAACGTTTGAGCTGTGCAATCTCGTGGGTCAGCTTCTCGATCACCGTTTGGTCACGATGAATCTTTTTGCCCATTGCCTCGACTGCCTGATCGAGACTTTCGACACGCTGCATCAACTGCGCCGCCAAAGCACGCAGTTGTTCAGGGTTTAGTTGGTCGAGATTGGGGAGCGAATTCATACCGCCGATTTTGCCAGAACAGGCTAATACCGACGATAGATCCATCGGACAATTGCACGGCCCGACTGGCTATGGCGGGCGTTATAGGATGGAAATTGCGCCACTTGGCCCGACTCTTTGCCAAGGCAAACCCAGCACTAAAGCTTGCAACTGTTCCGCACCCAACTCCACCTGAGTACCGTGTCGAGAACCCGGCCAGACGAACTTGCCCTGGTGCAGACGGCGGGCCGCCAGCCAGATACCCAACCCGTCATGCACCAGCACTTTCATGCGATTGGCGCGGCGATTGGCAAACAAATAAGCACAGTGCGGCTGCGCCGCACCGAACACTGCCACCACTCGTGCCAGAGCAGTTTCGGTGCCGGCACGCATGTCCATGGGTTCGGTGGCGAGCCAGATTGAATCGATGCGGATCATCGCAACAGATCTCGAAGAAAAGTTGCACAGGCCGCTGCGTTTTCGGTTGGCCAGCTCACTTTGACGGTGCCACGCGGGTGTGGGATTTCGAGGCAAATAGTGGCTGGATTGATATCTGAGCGAGAGACGGGCGATTGTAGAGCCAGCGGAATGAAGGCTGGTTGCTTGGCAACACTTGTCTGCGATTGCAGTCGAATCCACTTATGGACGAGGTTTGCGTTGATGCCGTGGCTCAGTGCGACGCTGGCAATCGAAGCGCCGGGCTGGGCGCACTCTTGGATGACCTGGGCCTTGAAGGATTTGGAGTAAGAACGACGTGGTGGTTGCATGCGATACCCGCTTAAAAGGCTAGAACTGGTGTCCACTTCAATTTAGGTGGACACCATCGCCTTTGGCTCTGGGGTCAGGAAGATGTGTTGGCCGGACGCATACGCCAGTACGCGTCATTATTCTCGTTGAGCTGGTTGGAGTGGTTGTCGTTGTCGCTTTTGGAGCTCATGGTTTTTCCCTCGATAGCTGATTTACCCACCTGATGGAATACATGCGGGTGAAACCAGTATTGGCTGGGACACATACGCGCCAATAGGGATCCAGCGAGGAAATTTCGCCCAGCACCTCGTTCATGAGCCGCCAAATCATCACACGTGCCACCGCATGACAGATGCGAACAGAGGGTCACATACGCTTACCCCGTTCGCCATGGGTTACCTTTCGATTTCCTCGACCGGATAAGGGTCAGCCTTATGCACAAGGACGTAATTTAGGAAGTATTCAGGCCGGCGTGTCGTCTACTTCATCATTCGGTTAGATTGTCGAGCCTGAGCCCCCTAAGGAAAGACGTGCAATGAGGCGAATCGAGAGTACGCGAGCCCCTGGTGAGACTCGCCGAATGCTGCGTGAGCGATTGTCACGATTTTTGCCAACAAACCCAGCATCTGCCAACGTCCGACACCAGGCAGCACGGCCTCCAGTATCGGACATGGAGGTGGTAGACCTTTATTTGAATCTTGAGTTTTTCCCCGGCGATGAGCTCTCTCGAGGCCAAAGCTTGTACGAGCAAGCGTCTCAATTACAGGCCATTCCTGCGGCATCAGCACTCTTACTTCAACCGGAGCTTGTAGCGCCTGTTGATGATCCTGAAGAGGAGGAGTTGAGCCCCGCAGTACCTGACTCCCTTGAGGCTGTTGGTGCGAACGAAGTACCGGCCGAGCCGGTGATCTCTGTTCAAATCATTGCTGCATCACCAAGCCTTGACGCCCTTTCTCCATCACCATCGTTCAACGAACTCGTTGAGCACGGTTGGATTCTAGTTTCATGGGGGCGATTCACGGTGCCGAGAGACATCGTGATGGCTGTTCTCCACAATCCGCAAACTGTGGGAACCGCCTTCAGATTACTGATTGAAGAGCGCGATCGAAATGTCTTTCGGCTAAAGAGTGGGTTCAACCCGAGCGGCGTTCTTCGCGATATCGCCGAGGACGTCGTTGCAGAACGGTATCAGCTTGGTGCGATTGCATCCGTCTCGCGAGATTGGATAGCCGCAAGACTCTGGGACGCCAGCTCTGGGGTGAAGAACGGTCTGAGCGTTGATCAACGTATAAGCCAGTGGATAGACAGATGGCAGTTCTTGAATTGGCCACAGTTTGCGATGAGCAGCCATCTTGAACCTGCGTCATTTGAGGAGTTTGTAGACGCAGCGATGGAAGTGCTAACGGTGCCCTCGACGACACCTGGATGGGATGAGTTCAGACGCGCGGCTGGAGCGCCAACAGCTCTTCTCTTCCAGCATCAAGGACGGGTTCTGGACAACATTGTTCCTGCCATTCCGGCAACGACGATCAACCGTATTCAGTGGATGGAGCGAGGAGCTCCAGAAAAAACGTTTCATGAATATCTGGGCACCAGGGGTGCAAGTCTGCTCACCGTGCTTCTCAATGAACTTCAGGGCGCAATGTTTGACCCATTAGGGCTGTCGTTGCGCCTGATGGATTTTGTCGTCGACCGTCCGGTCTTGCTCCGACAACTAGCGATGACGGCTCAGCGAGCACCGGCCTTGCTTGCCGACATGCTAATGGCTCCGTCAACGTGCACGCTAGCTTGCAGCCTCATTGCAAGCTGGGAATTTAATGATGGTGGTTGGAACAGGGATTTCCAGGTGCACGCCAATCGCACAACCGAGCTACTGGCTTTCGAAGATGCGCTGGCGCTTCTGGGTGGTCATCTTGACGCAGGTTGTTTGCGCTCAAATGAGGTGGCGGCGCTATACCTGTACGTCTATGAACTGGCATTTGCCCCTCGACAATCGACCCATCGAGACACGATGTTGTCATTGCTTCGAGAAGAAATAACTGCAGCAGATAACGGCGTTCAAGACGCAGTTGTGGCCGACTTAATTATTTTTTCTACAGCAGGCCTAGATCCAATGACCGCATTCTGTGCTGCGCTCGACTTGGCTTCTGACGGCGGCTGTGCAGATCGAATTTCCCCCTCCGAAGTGGTATCACTTTATCTAGACGTAGTGATGCCAAAGGGTGAGCGCCTGGGCCTGCGAAAATTGGAACCTAAGAGTGCACGGTCGTTGGTCGCTCTCGCCTTTAGGTGCGACGAAACCCTTCGCAGTCGGTTCCTAGGCGCTATCGATTTGCCCACATGGCTCCAGATGGCTCCTACGTCTGAACAGGAACAGTATGCATACCACGACCTGCTGATAGGTCGTATCAGGTTGCATATTAGAGTCATATCCCGGGCGATAGCAGAGTGGCCGAACGAAATACCAAATGAACTCGTGGGGGCTCTGGGTAATGCCATACACGCAGGGGCAATGGATCGGCCGGAGCGAAACAGAGTCGATGCATTTGTTCTTCGGCAAGAGTATGGATATACGTGGGGTGCCGATGAGAGTCCCATTGCTCTAGACCTGGCGGCCGCACTCGGAAAGCTTCAGGGAGGAGCCTTACAACGCGTCGTCACCCAGCTCTGCCAAGTAGAGGAACCAGCCGTTCTAGCTGGCATTATTGCTAACACTCCAGCAGCACTGAATGAGCAAATCAGGGCGCACCTTCAAACTCTGACACCTACCACTTCGTCCGATGTTTGGAGCTTGCGAGAGTTACAAGGCCGAGTAGAAGCACTGCTGAATGCAGGACTGCCTGACATTGCTGAAACATTTATAGTTGTCGAGCGTAGCGCTGTGACCTGGGGGCCAGTACCGGGCCGACAAATATCGTCAATGAGGACAGATCTTCGGCTCATGTTTTTGCGAGAGCGCTGGCTCGAAATAGCTTCGTACAATTTTCCTGAAGGGATGTCTGACAGTCTGAGGCAAGAGGCAAACGACGTGTTGCTGTTTTACCAAGGTCTGGCAGGGCTTAAGAATCCAGAAGGTAATTTGCAAACGTCTGAGGCGATATTTTTAGGGCTAACGCAACGTAACCGGGGCGTCCCCGCGTACCACACAAACCTCTTTGCCTGCAGGGTTAACCGCCTCCTGAACAGCGATGCCTTTCAGTTACTGTCTGGAGAAGCGCTCAGCGAAGCCCGGCTGTATCTTTCTGAATCAGTGCGAGTGACGCGACCTCTCATTCAGCACTCAGCGTCTGATCTGAAGGCGCTAGAGATGAACCGAGTAATGATGCTCTTGGCAGTCAATCGACCCGGGGAGTGTCTTCAAGTTCTGCTGGAGTTGAGAGAAACAAACTTCGACGAGAACATTGAAGGCTTCAGGGCACTCGCGCTGGCTCGACTGGGTAGCAAGAGAGAGGCCCTTTCTGTCATCACCCAAGCTGAAAACACCTTTGGTCGCACCGTGTTCCTGTGCGCAGTTAGAGAGAACATAGACACTCATCGACCCTACGCAACCGCTCCAAACCTTGCGTTGGATGATGACCCAGTACCGGGAATTCGCCAAGCGTTTGAGGCATTCACTCGGCTAGGTCACGTTGAGCAAGCCGAAGTTCTTCAATCTCGTGGCCAACTTGACCTTTACTTACTTGATGAGATTCGCGGAGCGTGTGCAAGCCTCGTTGCCTTAGCTCCCATGATGAGGGGGCTCGGTCTAGTGCGTTTTGAGGACGATATTTCAGCCGTCTTGAAGCAAATTTTACGTTCTCGCTTGCTACTTCAAAAGTGGGTGGTGGAAGACCAGCCTCGTGGCGGGTACTCTGGTTCGGGCGGCGTGGGTGAGCGAGACATCGTAGTGAGCAACGGTACTGCGACGTTGGCGGTAATCGAAACAGTCGTCACCGATTTCGTCAATAAGGGTAACCTGACCTCCCATTTCAACAAACTGTTGGGGTACGACACATGCCGATTCTTCTTTCACATCACGTATGCACGTCGATCAAATTGCGCGGCCATCCTCGCCCATTTGAGGGCGGCGTGTACTACTCCTTCGAGCGGTATTAACTACATTAATTCGTCTAACCTAGGCGACTTCGATTCGATGCCAGTGGGATTTAAAGCCCACTACGAAATTGACTCACGCCATATTGTCGTAGTCTTCTTGGCGCTGGAGATAGGTCAGCACATCCAGCGGGCTACTGCGGCATCTCAATGACGGCGGTGTGTTGGCGCCGATGCCGAACGTGATCCACGTGCCAACGCCAGACCGCCCCCACCTCCAATCGCTACAACTCCAGCACAGGCAATGGTTCGCAAGGAGTCAGATTGGGTCAGTGACATCTCGGCTAGTGGGTCAATTCGGCATCGGCGCCAACAGCTTGGCGTGATACGTCGAGTGAAAGCTTCGCTCAGCGTGGCTGTAGTCATCGAACCAGGCGTAATGCGCGATACTGATGGGGAAGAGCAGTTTGGCTTCAAAAAGGCGAGTGCGGTTTTTCATGTTTACGGTTTTGCCGATCTTGAACCCGTGGTCTGAGCGGATCACGTAAACAAAACCAGGCGTCGCAACGGTGGAGGGTGTCGCCATGGGTGCCGGAGGTGCAGGGAACTTTTCGACGAGAATTCAGAATTTCGTGCGCTTTATCGGTACGTGAATCGTGAGTCACATGCTGACGCGGTTATTCTTACGAATTTCGGGGAAATTGATCCGACTCAGTGCGTCGCACGATCCAGAGATGTGTTCGTGAAAACTGAATTCGAGGAGTATTTCGGCAAAATGAAGGGCTAAGACCTATTTACTACCGCAATAGCTATGAAACTTATGGATCCAAAGACCTTCTTGCGCCGACAATCTCCCTGCCAACAACGGGCTTCGATAAGCATCTTGAACATTGGATTGCGTATTGCCCGCTTTTTAGCGCGTTTACTTGTCTTCGATTGGCCTGCTAGTAATTGCGCCAGATCCTCCAAGGACTATTCATCGCATGGATTCATCGCCTCCACTGAAAGCCCTTATCTTTGATCTGGAGGCAGTTCCCCCGACAGACAATCAGGCTGCCCGAATTATCAAGCTAGGTGCCTTGAGGCCTGACACCGGAGAGACGTTGGAACTCAACACCTCTCGCAACCTAGTCGATGCTTTGGCCCAGCTGGATCAGCTCTCAGAAGGCGCCACTTGGGTGCTGGGGCATAACGTTATCGATCATGACCTCCCTTTGCTAAAGACGAATGCACCAGGGCTCGCATTGCACGACTTGGGTGTGATCGACACTCTGCGATTATCTCCGCTCGCCTTCCCGCGCAATCCGTACCATCGGTTGATCAAGGACTATAAACTCATCAGGGAGAGTCTGAATTCACCTTTGGCGGACTGTCACTCCACCTTGACTTTGTTTCAGGATCAGAAAGCCGCCTTTGCTCAATTGTGGACGGCAGATCCTAAGGAACTGCGATGCTATCAGAGCCTGGTCGCGCCTTCAGGCAGTGATCTGGAAGCCGTATTTTTTGATGCAACCCAACTACCGCCGCTTGCGCGAAACGAGCTGTCAATCGCTATCCAGGATCTGCTGCGTGAGTCGGATCCGATGTATGAGCGAGACCTGAAGGTCTGCCGTACCCGCCTGACGAAACTGCTCGATCATGATTTGTCTGACAGCGAGATGCACTGGCCGGTGGCGTATGCATTGGCTTGGCTGCGCGTGTCCGGCGGCAATTCGGTTCTTGCCCCCTGGGTGCGGTATCAATTTCCGGCAGTGACTCAGTTGATTGCTGAGTTGCGCGATGTGCCATGCGGCAATTCGGACTGTCAGTACTGCAATACGACCCATAATCCTCGTAGTGAGTTGAAGCGCTATTTTGGTTTCCCTGATTTCCGGTACGAGAAGGACGGGGAGAGCTTGCAATACGAGGTTGTACTGGCCGGTATGCGCGGTGAAAACGTCCTCGCGATTCTCGCTACAGGCGGGGGGAAATCACTTTGTTACCAGTTGCCGGCGCTTAATCGTTACCACCGAAATGGTAGCCTGACAGTGATTGTCTCGCCGTTGCAGTCACTGATGAAAGACCAAGTGGACGGTTTGCTGGAGCGAAACGTCCAGTGCGCTGCTAGCCTCAACGGGATGCTCACTATGCCCGAGCGAGCAAATGTCCTTGAGAAAATTCAGATGGGGGACGTCGGGATACTTTTGGTCTCCCCTGAGCAGTTCCGGAACAAGGCGTTTCGCAGCGCAATCAAGCAGCGGCAGATCGGTGCGTGGATTTTCGATGAGGCGCACTGCCTGTCAAAATGGGGTAACGACTTCCGCCCGGACTACCTCTATGCCTCACGATTCATTAGGGAATATCACAGTGGTCAGCCGTACGCTCCCATTGGTTGTTTCACTGCCACAGCGAAGCCGGATGTTCTGGCTGACATACGAGCCCACTTCAAGGACGGACTAGGCATTACGTTTCAGGAGTTCCTTGGCTCCCACGAGCGTAATAACCTGAGTTTTTCGGTATTGCCATGCACTCGCGCGGAAAAGTGGCCCAGGGTGCATCATCTTCTTGATGACAACCTAGGCAGTCGGGAAGGCGGCGCGGTCATCTTTGTCTCAAGCCGTAAGAGCGCCGAGGAACTCTCGGAGTTCCTCGTAGGGCAGAGTTGGCCTTGTAAACATTTCCATGCGGGTCTTGCGCCAAATGAGAAAGCGGATATCCAAGACGACTTCAAGAGCGGCAAGCTCAGGGTCATTGTGGCTACGAATGCCTTCGGTATGGGCGTGGACAAGTCCGACATTCGATTGGTCGTGCACGCAGACATACCTGGGTCTTTGGAAAATTACCTCCAAGAGGCTGGTCGGGCGGGTCGAGATCAGGACGATGCCCAGTGCGTGTTGCTCTACGATCCGCAGGACATCGAAACCCAGTTTGGATTGAGCGAGCGCTCGAAGCTGAGTCTGCGAGATATCCAGCAAATCCTGCGCAAACTGCGGTTCGAGAGTAGTAAACGCAAGGGTGGCGAGCTTGTCATCACTGCTGGCGAAATCCTGATGGACGCTTCGGTGGAGACGAGCTTTGCCGCTGAAGACCGGGACGCCGAAACCAAGGTGACAACGGCTGTCGCCTGGCTGGAGCGAAGTGAATATCTCAAGCGTGAAGAAAACCAGACCCGCATTTTTCCTGCGCGGCCAGGTCTTACTGCGCAGGAAGCCGAGCAACGTCTAGTGAAGGCCAATTTGCCTGATCGTCGCCTGGCCGAGTTTAAAGCCATCCTCACCTTCATTTATGAGGCTGGCGCTGATGAGCGTATCAACACCGACCAACTGATCGCACTGACCGCTCAGTCTCATGAGGAAGTCGCGGGCATCCTGAAACAGATGGAGCAGATGGGTCTTCTTATCAACGACTCACAGCTGACTCTCTACGTAAGACACGGTATCGCTGGGTCTTCCATGCAGCGCCTTGGTCAAACGTTAAGCCTCGAGAAGGCCCTGTTCGAACTATTGCCGGAGCTGGCACCCGACGCGGAGCAAGGAGGCTGGCAAGACCTCAATCTCACGCCACTGACCACGGGTCTGCGAATTGCAACAGGGCAGAAGGACTTACTGCCGTTGCATGTGCTCAAGCTCCTGCGCAGCCTCGCCCAAGATCGTGATGGCGAAAGCCAGCAGCGAAGCAGTTTTGAGCTTCAACCGATAAATCGTGACTACCTGAAGATTCACATCAGCGGCGGCTATACGTGGGCAAAAATAGAGGCTTTCGGTAAGAAACGCCGTGTTATCGCTAGCAAAATCATGGATTTTCTAATCGACAGACTTGCGCCTGGGGCTCGGAGCAAGGATCTGCTGATTGAGACAACTTTCGGCCAGCTTGTCGGGGTAATTGAAGGGGATCTCGAGCTTTCTCAATTGATACCAACGCCACAGCGCCGCAAGGCTGTGGAGCATGTACTGCTCTATTTGCATCAGCAGGAAGTGATCATTCTGAACCACGGGATGACTGTGATGCGGCGTGCAATGACGATTGAGGTCAATGCGGAGAAGAAAGGTAGTTACCTCAAGGATGATTATTTACGGCTCGACGAACACTATCGCGAAAAATGTATTCAGGTTCACGTCATGCGTGAGTACGCCGAGCATGGCCTCAAGGAAATGGCACATGCCTTGCGCCTAGTGTTCGACTATTTTAGCCAATCCAAGAGGGACTTCATCCAGACCCACTTCCCGGGGCGCGAAGATGTCCTGAAACTCGCAACGAGCGAAGACTCCTGGAAGTCTATCGTGCATGCGCTAAGCGCCAGCCAAAGGCTAGTGGTGGCCGACAATGACGATCAAAACCGCCTGGTGCTCGCGGGGCCTGGTTCTGGCAAGACGCGGGTCATCGTTCACAGGATCGCCTACCTGTTGCGTGTAAGGCGCGTACCGGCCAGTAGCATCATCGCTCTGGCCTTCAATCGCCACGCAGCCACCGAAATCCGACGACGCCTGCTCACTTTGGTTGGCGCGGATGCCTATGGCGTCAGTGTCATGACCTATCACGGGATGTCCATGCGGCTGACTGGGACTCGATTCGAACGCGGAGAAGTCGTCGATGAGGAAAAGCTCAAGCTAGTAATCGAGAGTGCCGTGAGGTTGTTGGAAGAGGGCGGGAAGGGTGATGGTGATGATGACCTGTGCGAACAACTGCTGCGAGGTTACCGCTACATCATGGTCGACGAGTACCAGGACATCGACGAGATGCAGTATCGCCTTGTCAGTGCGTTGTCTGGTCGCAATGCAGAGGAAGACGGGCAGCTCTGCATTCTCGCAGTCGGAGATGACGACCAGAATATCTACGATTTTCGCGACACCAATGATCGCTATATCGAAAAATTTTGTGAGGAATATGGCGCTCGAATTAGCTATCTGGTCGAGAACTATCGTTCCAGCTTGAACATCATCAATGCCTCAAACAGCGTGATAGGCGTTAACCCCGACCGACTTAAACTCGAGCACCCCATCCGAATCGACAAGGCACGAGTCGAGTTACCAACTGGCGGTCATTGGGAGGTTCGAGACCCTCAGCGTCAGGGACGAGTGCTTCGGATACAATTTCCAAGCAGTGATCGGAAGATGGGTAATCTCCAGGCCCAAGCGGTCGCGCAAGAGATGCGGCGCCTGATTAATCTGGAAGATGAGCCTGGATGGAATAACTGTGCGGTGCTCGCAAGAAACCATGCCTACCTCAAGCCTCTGCGAGCGTGGTGCGAGCTAAACGACGTCCCTTATTTTCTGGCCGCTGACAAGGAGACGGGATTGCAAGTTATGCGTCAGCGAGGGTTCGTCAGGGTTGTGAATGCCCTGCGTATCTGTGAATTACCGCTAACCCCCAGCAGTGCTCTGCACATGCTAACGCCTCATTTGATGGATGAGCATTGGGCTATTTTCTTTGATACAGCGTTCATGCACCTCACCGTGGAGGTTGGGGATTGTCAGCTATCTGGACGTGCCGTCGTTGACTGGCTCTACGAGTATGCCCGGGAGCTTCGTCATCAACCCCGAAAAGGGCTTTATCTCGGCACCGTCCATTCGGCTAAGGGCCTGGAGTTCCGCCATGTGGGTCTCCTCGACAGCGGTTGGTTGGACAGCCCGCAAAAAATTAACGATGAACGTCGGCTGTATTACGTCGGAATGACCCGGGCTGAAGAAACATTGACCCTCTGCGAATTTTCCTCTGGCAACCCCTTCAGCCGTCAGGTTTCGGGGGCCGTCTTGAAAAGCAATTTTGTAGGTGAACACGATGCTCGACTTGATAAGGGTTACAAGCAGCTCTCGCTCAAAGAGATAGACCTGAGTTATGCCGGCCGCGAACATCCTGATTCCGGTATCCATGCCGCGATTGCCGATTTGAGGCCAAACGATCCTCTGTTCCTGAAACCCGATCATGAACGTTTCCTGATCCTGGACGGACAGGGCAGGGAGGTGGGCCGTACCTCCAAGGCGTTCACGCCAGGTATCGACATTGAGCAATGCCAGGTGGCCGGGATTCTCGTGCGATACACGGAAGATAATGGAGAAGAATACCGGGCAGGCATGAAAGTCGATACTTGGGAGGTCGTGGTGCCAAGGATAAGCGGTAGATCGCTCTGATCTCCAGATGCTGGGCATGGCCTAATGGTTTGGTGATTATTTGAAGAACACCCCGTTCGAAATGTCCGCAGGACATTTCCGACTGACGACGTTCGTTTGATGACAAAGGCAGCGGTGGAAGCGGTAGACCGAGTTTTCAGGCCCGGTTTCAAATACAGTAAGGCCGAGGTGCTCCTGCTTAACCTTTGCCAAAAAGGCGAATACACGGATGACCTTTTTTCGATCTCCCAGCCCGAAGCGACCGAGAAAGTGATGGGCGTGTTGGACGCAATAAATGGGAGGTGGGGTAGGGGGACGATGCGCTTGGCGAGCGTGCCTGTGGATCCGGACTGGGGTATGCGGCGGGAGATGATGAGTCAGAGTTTTACGACGCGGGTTGATCAGCTTTGGACGGTTTACTGCAAGTGAGGCGACCTTCGCCATCGGCAGAGCGCCGCCGACGATGAAGAGGGATAGTCTGAATTATTCCAAATTAAGGCCCAGCGATAATTATTGCTGAGCCATGATTTTTTGGCCCGCATGGATGGTGTTAGAGGAGAACTCAAAATTACATCCTGACGAGCGCTGCCGCAGACGGCCAACAACAGGTCAGGCCTAGGCGCTTTACCCAACACACTGCGAGCAGTCAAAACGGGTTTACACCAGCGTGCGAGACAGAAGGGTATTTGCCGTTGCACTTGTAGGGTAACCGTCGATGCCTACTGCACTTGCGTTGTAGGTAACGTCAGCGCGGACGAACTGCCTGAGACGTCTCCAGTCCTGATGGTTCAGGCAGTCGATATAGCCCTGGTAGATTTCGACCAGCTCCTTTCTTGTCATAGGTTTCTCTCCATACGTGGGTTTGAAGTAGCCTATCGGAATTCATCATCAGCGGTTATTGCGCAAGATGGAAAAATTCAATGCCGCAGCTAAACAAAGCCACGCAAGGTAAGGAAATAGAATCAAGCCAGTGATCACGTCAAGCTGCATTGCCATCACCACCATTGCAGCGGCCACAAGCCAGAGTAATGTCAGGATCAACATGCTGGCGAAGATTTGGTGCGCGCCGAAGAACACCGGTGTCCACAGCGTATTAAGCGCAATCTGCGCCGCCCATAAAGCCAGCACCACCTGACTTCCAGGTATCAAAGTTAACCGGTATCCGGCCCAAGCGAGCAACAGATAGATAATCGACCAGGCGACGGGAAACAGCCATTTGGGTGGCGTGAAGCTCGGTTTAGCGAGAGATTCATACCACTGGCCAGGTTTGAAAAGAATGCCTGTGCTCGCCGCAGCACCACATGCTAGTAGAAATATAAGAAAGGTCATCACTTGTCCTTGGCTGAGGTCAGCTATCTGAGGATGCAAATCCTTGTCGGCAGTATCAAAGAGAAGATGCCTGATGAAGCGGAAAGTTTAAATGGATGGATGACATTTTCGGGTCACCGAAAGTGAGCCCGTCGATGAAGCGAAAAATTTACATAGACTGTCTTGCTGATACCGAGCAGTCGATCCTTACCACCAGAGTTGTGTTGCCTCGGTGTCAGTCCCAGCGAGGCGGCAAAATGTCGGCCATTGGCAAACTGACGGGCATCACCGAGAGCGACGATGAGCGCGGTGGTGTTGGCGCCGACGCAGATTGCTCCAGTTGCCGAGATGTCACTGGCCCAGTCTGTTCTTCGCGAACCATTGCCGTTGCTGAATGTGTGTAGATTTGGAGGTGGGTTAGTCTTGCTTCAGCACTTGGGTCAATTCGGCGTCGACGTCAACAACATTATCACTCTCCTAGGCCCGTCGAGACTCATATTATTTATCAGTCTCTGCGTACGCTATGTGGCGCGGCCGGGCCTGTAATACTTATAAAACGAGATCCAGCCTTTCGCACTAACTGGCGCCACTCGCCATCGCTGATAAGCCCCTCTATTTCCATCTTGTCTGCAACCTTTAACAGCTCGTGGTACTGCTGCTCAGCGTTCATCCAAGTTGCTGGGTGCTCAAGGATCCTACCCCACGAGGCCAGCGCCCGCGTTCTTAGCTCACCCATACAACATCAACCCCTTGAAGCGTGATATCAGATAGCCACTACACATAAAAAGTCCAGACATCTCTTCACTCTTCGCTACGTAACCGTCCGCCCAACACACGTTCCCGACCCCAACACTTAGGGCAATGATTCCAAATCAATCCAAAGCGGACACCTGAAATGCCCATACCGGCACAGTCGCATTAGTTTTGGCTAGGGTCAGTTATCCCACCATGCGTCTCGAAGCGTGTTTGCCTGCGATAAAAGGCGTGAATTGCCCACACCACCCCTACAAATAGCAACCCTGTCCCAAGCGCCTCCATAGGAGAGGGCCAGCGTTGGTTGATGAGCAGGCCCATCGTAGTTGCATAAATGGTTTCGCTGGCGATCAATTGCCCGCTTAGAGCCAGAGGTAGGCGCCGAGTCGCGATTGACCATGCCCAGGCACCTGCAAGGGTGGCCCCTAACCCCTGAATTAACCCACAGATTATTAGCGCCTGAGTGCCTGCTAACCCGCTTGGATGGCTAGCGAAGTGGGACAGTTTCAAGTACAGCCCAACTGGGATGAAGGCCAGCATTTCGACGCTGCACATGAAGATCAGCATGGCTGACCACAACATGGGAGATATGCTTGGGCGTTGAGCCAAAGCACTTTCATTTAACAATCCAAAACCAGTCCAAAATCCAATTGCCATTAACGATGCGAGCAGCCCAAGCAGTATCGAACCGGTCGGGAGCACCACCGTTGCGCTGCTAAAATCAAACACGCTCAGGTTGACCAAACTTATGCCCAATGCCGCCATCAGCAGTGGCCCGGCAATGGCGCGCCAGGGCACGCTGGAGCTTCGCATGTTGCCGGTAATCGCGAGCACGATCGGTACTGACCCCATCATCACCGGAGGGATCACCGGCCCAGCAGCCAAGACCGCAGTGGTAATCAGAAAGAAGTAACCGATGTATCCCAAGAAGCCCAGCAGTGCGGCGCAGGCCCAGTCACTCAGTCGCAATTTCCGCACTTCGCTACGGTAAACAAACAGCACTAGCAGGCTACCTAAACCGGCAAAGGCATAGCTCACCACAGCCAGATCAAAAAGGCTGTAATCGCCGACCAGCCCAGGAAAGATGTAGAGCAGCGACCAGGAAAAAGTGGCGGCAATGGCCGCTAATAAGCCTAGGGTCATACGCTCTGCTCCTGCTGGCCCTGCTTCCGGATCCAGCAATGAGCTACGTGCCGGGCAGTGTCGAATACCCGCACGTCCTGGCCCATGGCGCCGCTGACAAAACTGCCCTCCAGCAAGATAAACAGCCCCTCAGCAACTACGTCAGGGTCGCTTATACCGGCGCTCATGGCCAATGCAGTAAGATTTTCGCGTATCCCTTGCTTATGCCTGCTCACTGCCAAATGCACAGGGTGGCTAAACTGGGGAAATTCAGCCGCGCTGTTGACGAATAAGCACCCGCGCCCGCTATCTTGCAAAAGAAAGCGTTGATACAAATCGAAAAACGCGAGCATGCCACTGACCGGGTCAGGATGCCCTGCCAAAGTGCGCGCTACCTCTTCACGCCAGCGTCGGTCACGCTCCTCAAGGCAAGCGACTATCAGCGCATCCTTGGAGGGGAAATGGCTGTATAGCGTCATTTTGGTAACACCCGCCATCGCGGCGATGGCCATCACACCAGTAATGTATATACCTTGTGACAGAAACAGCTTCAGCGCTGAGTCAATCAAGCGCTCACGGGTATTGTCCAATTTAAGGCACTCCGGCATAAGGGACGGAGTTGACTATACTGACCGGTAAGATTTGGGTGCGTCCAATTACGACCTGAATCATGGCCGCTACGACACAGACCGCAGCAGGCCAACGCAGCAGTAAATCTTAGGATTTGGCCAATCAGGAAGTTCGCTACGCTAGCTAGGCGCCCCCTGCATCAGCTTGGATAAACGGACGCCCATTTATGCGGCAGCAGCTCGGTAATTTCATTCGCCCGCTGCGTCGGCAGTCGCGTGAGAACATTCTTCAGGTAGGCATATGGATCATGTCCATTAAGTCGCGCCGACTGGATCAAACTCATGATCGCAGCCGCCCGTTTTCTGATGCGTAGCGATCCGGCAAACAACAAATTCGAACGCCCAAGGGCCCACGGCCGGATCTGGTTGTCGGGTAGTCAGACGCGGTCACCCGCATCCAACCCCCTAAGAACCGTGCATGCGAGTTTCCCTGCACACGGCTCAAGCCTCTGCGAAGGCGCTGTTAATAGAGGGCCTTACGCGGCCTCAAGGTAAGCCTCCAGCCCAGCCACCTTTACGCGGTGGCTGTTCTCAAAGGCAGCAGCTCATCCAGCCGGCTATTCGGCCAGGTCGGCAACTTCTCCAACGTATCTTTCAACCACGCACTCGGCTCGATACCGTTCAATTTGGCTGTCGCCAGCAAACTCTGGATCGCCGCCGCCCGCCGACCCGCGCGCTCTGACCCGGTAAACAACCAATTCTTCTTACCGACAGCGATCGGCCGAATGACGTTCTCGACGGGATTATTATCAATGGGCAAGTCACCGCTCAGCGCGTAGCGCGACAGCGCTGGCCAGCGCTTGAGGCTGTAATCCATGGCTTTGGCCAGGCTGCCACCATTGGCCACGCCTTGACGAGTCGATTGCAACCAGTCGTGCAGCGATTGCAACTTGGGGTCTGCTTCTTGAGCGCGCAGTTGTTGCCGCTGTTCTGTGTCGAGTTTGCTGCCGCGCCCTTCGATCTCGTAAAGCTCGGCGATCCTTCGCAGTGCCTCAGCGGCCACTGGGCTCTGATTGGCCGCATGCAGTTCGAAGAACTTGCGCCGTGCGTGGGCCATGCAGCCGACTTCGGTAACCCCCAAGCCAAACAACGCCTTGTAACCGGCATAGTCGTCGACCACCAGATGACCTTTCCAGCCATCCAGAAACGCGCGCGCATGCGCACCGCTGCGCCCGGTTTGATAGTCGAACACGGCGAGGCCCGGCCCTTCATCCAGGTCGTTGCTGCGGTAGGCCCACAGATAGGCCCGTTTGGTTTTCCCCTTGCCCGGATCAAGCTGCTGCACCGGTGTTTCGTCGGCATGCAGAATCAAACGCTGGCGCAACAGTTCGGCCAGTCGATCCGCCAGCGGTTGCAGGGCAAAACCATAGCGGCCAATCCACTCCGATAAGGTCGAACGCGCCAGAATGACGCCGTCACGACTGGCAATCTGTTCAAGCCGATACAGCGGCAAATGATCGAGATACTTGCTGATCAAGATCCAGGCAATCAAACCGGGGGCTGCCATACCACCGTCGATGACAGCCGGTGCAACGTCGGCGGAGACAATCCTTTCGCAAGGACGGCAGGCGTACTTGCTGCGAATATGGCGGTGGACGAAGAACTTCGCGGGTTCGACATCGAGCTGCTCGGTGATGTCCTCACCGATTTTCACCAAGGCACCACCACACTGGCCGCACACGCAGACTTCGGGTTCGTGATGATGTTCGATGCGCGGCAGATGTTCCGGCAGCGCCTGACGCCCGGCTCGCGGACGCTGAACCCGCAGTTCAGGCACTTGCACCTCGACTTCAGCCTCGATGGCGGCGCAGTCGGCGTCCATGGTTTCGTGAAACAGATCGCGCTGCTCGGGCGACAGGGCTTCGTTCTTGACGCCGAAACGGATGCGCTTGTATTGAGCGAGTTCGAAGGTCAGCGCCTGGATTTTCAGAGCGTCAAGCTCAACTCTGGCGCGCAACCTCTTCGCTTCTGCCTGGAGCGGCAAAAGCTCGGCGACGAGCTGTTCCCGCAGTGCGGGATCGAGGTTCAGGGCGGTGAGTTTGTCAGAAAAAGGCATGGGCGGATTTTACTGGAAACACCCCCGTCATGCCTGAGATCGAGCGGTTCTAACGCGTTTTTTTTTACACCTGCCACTGGTGGATCGGACGCGCTTCCAGGCGCTGCCAGTCCACTCCTGTGATCAGCCATTGCCACTGGGCCTGGGTCAGCGTGAAGGTTTTGTCACCCTTGCTCGGCCAAACGAAAGACCCTTGATGCAAGCGCCGCTGGCTCAGCCAGACGCCAGTGCCATCCCATTGTAAAAGCTTGAGCCGAGTGCCTCGGCGGTTGCGAAACGCATAGGCCGTGCCGTCACATGGCGAGCGCCCCAGCGTTTGTTGAAGGCGTGATGAAAGGCCATCTATACCCAGACGCATGTCCATGGGATCGAGCACCAGCCAGACTTGATCAGGCAACACCATCACACCATCTCTCGCAGCAATCGCGCCAGCCAAGCGGGTTCGACCGAAGGCGACAAAACCAACTGCCAACCGTTGGCATGGCGCAGCAGTACTTCAGTCGTGCCAATGGGTTTACTGACTTTGACGGGAACTAAGGTCAGGGTATCGCTGGCTCGCTCGTGGATTCTTACGCGATAGCCAAACGCTTTGGTTTTAAGGCTATGTAGCTGGCAGTAAGCGACTTGAGTGAGGCCGCTGACCTGCCACTGTTCAATGTGTTTTGCCCAGAAAACACGGCGTGACTGAAGTGATTTCATCAGAGTGTCCCTTGAAAACCACAACATCTCAGAACGCAGGATCAGATTACAGGTGGCTGGGCTGGAGGCTTACGCCTCAAGTATCAATGCAGGAGGAAATATCACAGGCGCTGAAACTGTGTTCTCGCTCCAAGGCAGCCGTTGTCGAGATGTTCAGTGATTTACGCATGGGGCGTGCAATTGAGCTGGAGGGCATCGGCGGACTGGTTGAGGACATATCCAATTCGTTACTGCGTAATTCCCATGCGCTGATCAGTGTGGCGCGCTTGAAGCAGTCCGACGTATAACCGATACCAACGCGAAGGTTTCGAGGTCGTCACCACGGTCGATGGGGGCGTATACGTCGTTGCTCACTGGCTTTTTGAAAATGTTGCTTTAGACAGGTTCGACAGGGTTCATTGATGTCGTCCAGGGGCGTTTGTGTATCAAAAAATCGAAGGTAAAGGGAAGTAGAAATGGCTATCCCGAGAAGCATTCTGGATGCCCAAAATATTGATTTTGGCGTCAACGTCACTGGGTACCTGTGCTGCACCGAATTCCAACCGCCGTGTTTGATAGGCATTGTTTTTACAGACGCACGGGGCCGCTTTGCGGATGGAAGAAGGATCCGTACGTCCAAGATCGAAAAAGTCTTTCAGCTCCAGGGCTATCTGCTCTGCGAGACGTTTAGCGGCAGGCATGGGACTCCCCTCGATGCGTCAAGCAAGTTCCGTTCCTCCCAATCGCGCCTGGAATAAAAAAGGCTCCTTCCGGAGCCTTCTCTTTCAAAAAATAGCTATAGCGAGTCAGTAAAAAATACCGAACAGATCACCATGGTCTACGAATTGACGCGAGTCGCATAGAACCTGCTCCAAAAGGAGGGGTCGCGCGCTGCTTTCTTGGCGTACCAAGGATCGGAGCAGTATGCATCTCTTAAACGTAGTGATCCCCGCGCTCGCCTTTCCGCCTCCTGCAAGGTAATGACTCCAGCTTCCAAAAACTGGTTCCAATAGCTGTCTTCCTTCAGAATCGCAGAAGGTTTTTGCGTGGAAGTCATAGTAGGCATGGGTTATCTCCGGCACAACGCTTACAAGGGATGCTATTACAGTCTCTATCATGTGCTGGATGTTGTCCAGCGTCTGCCCTCTCACCCATCTGAGTGGAGGTACTCCTAAGCGTTCACAACCAGTGATCTGGTCAGGATGGGGAGCGAGATGATCTGTACTCCCGTACTTGATTGCAGAGCATAACATGTTGTCAAGGCGTCGACGAAGCGCCAAGTCAGACAGCCCGTCGGGATCTCCGACGAACGTGAGACCATTATTGTTGGCAAAGGTCGCAACAGCTGCATAGATTGAAGATCCACCGAGACCGGGATTGCTCTCTGAGACGTCTAGCCAGGTTTCGATGGAATTTACGTAAACATTAAAGAAAATATCTCTTTGAGCGGTTTTGAAAGCGAAATCGTAGCGAAACGTCTCAGGTCGATCTTCCACTGCATGGATGCTGTCCAGGGTTGAACCCGGCATGAAGCGCTCCACGACTTGCATGAGGTTTTTTTCTCCGGATCGCGGGTTGAAAAAAAGATCCTCCTCTCTTGACAGCACCAAAAGCCACTCGACTGCAAAAGCCCCATTTTCTCTAGTAGCCATTCTCAACCTGCTCATGCGATCGGAGCAAAAGCCCAGTAATTTCATGCCGTGATACGGCGGAGGCTATGCTTCGCGCTCTAGGCTGATTTTTCTTCAGGTACGTTCATTCCATACGGCTCACGCTGGCTATCGCCTGTACAACTCCGTAGCCTCGGAAGCCTATATTATTCGATAGGTTCGGGCGATGCCGTACGAAATTGGAGCCGATAATTTTAAGACGAAGGGGATGATTACGGAACGGTGCCGTTGAGCCTGGCAGGAGCAAATTGCGTAGAGTCTTGAGCGATGCTCTTGGGGAATTTGCTGAGTTACATTCCCGAGCTTCGATAAATTCAAAAAACCGGTGATCAATGCGCAGTAGAAATGACGGAATTTCAATCGGGCTGGTAATTATTTTTGCTGCTGCGGCCTTTATTACTTATGAAGTCTGGCAGTTTTCAGAGGCATTGCATGTGTCCTTTGACGCCGGGTCAGCAATTTTCGGTTGGACGGTTGCTGCTGCCGTATTTTTATTAGTGATCCATTTCAGCGCTGGTTTTGGAGTTATACCTCTGGAGCTTACTTGGCCAATTGCGCTTGGAATGATCTTTCGAGGTTTCTGGCCAGCGATCAAGGAGTGGGGTGAGAAGATTCCTGTTCTCCATGGCAGTGAATTTGCTGGACTCGCATGGTGGGCAGAGTGGTACACGTTGTGGCCGATATTGATTGCTCTTGTTGTGGGCGGGTACGGGTTCAGCTCATCTTTCGATCGACGTTACTGATTCAGCATCATTCTTGGAGCAATGACGTTCATGCCATTAGTGAATGTCATCGTCTCCCCAAACGGCACGCTTACAAGCCGAGTTCGCCTCCCAGTTTGCTTTCCCATAGATACTCAGGAAGCCAGTCTGGAGGGCAGCGTCGCAGGGCCGCCAAGGTCAAAAGGTGCCAGACCTGTTGTTCGATGTATTGCGCGCCCTCACCAGAAAAACCGGGCATGAGTCGTAGCGGTCTCAATACCTGCCTGAGTACCTTCACCACTCCGCGAGGATAGCGACCTCGTCCGCTGCTATCGCTCAGCGGTACAAATAAAAATCCGTCGAATCGAGCAAGGCTCCCGCTCACGATGCTTTTCGCCCAGGCCCTAATCTCCTTTTTGCTCATTCGCGAGGCGAGCGTCCACCATATCAGCTCTACATCTTCGACCTCAAAATCGCCTGGCTGCGAGCATTGAGAGTCTTCATCCCCGGGTTCCTGTCCATGCGATCGGGGCCAGGGGCGAGAGGGTTGGCGGGGTGGATGCTCGTTCATATAGCCTTTTGGAGGTGAGTAGGTGAGGCATTCGTGAGAAGGGTGGCATGTTGAGCTCGACGTCATGAAAGACCTAGCAATCCGCGTTGTTGGAGGTCAATTGCTTATTGGTCAATCGACCGGCGCCACAGACTTTGATAAGTATTCCAGAAATTTTCGACCCTCATCAATCTTCTGTAGCGTTTCAATTTCTGTGACAAGTCCGTAGGAGCTATATAAACCCGTGATCGTGTATTTTTCAGTGGGTGTGGTGACAACCTTAGTTATGTCTTTAAAGTCTCCACGCAACTTGGTGTAGACCTGAAGGGTGATAGCCAGATATTCCCGGAGCTTGGCAATATTTTCATGCGCCCCAGCATCGGCCAGCGCATTGGAACCTGTCCCTGTCTTGGTGCCACTAAGCCTGTCTTTTAGGAGATTGAGCTGAGCATTGAGGCTGGCTATTTTGAGCATGGCGCTCTCGGAAACGGCCTCAGGCTGTTCAAGAGTCCCTCGGCTGTGCTCAAACATTGCGCTGACAAGACGCCTATAGCCCTCATTACGAAGCAGTGTGACATAGCTGAAAGGGCGCACGACCTTGTTGTAAAACGGTGTGGAGGGGTCTCCTGCTTTCGCAGCACGAATCTCGGAAATGATGGCCGCCAGTGCCTTACAGTAATCTGTAAGATTACTGTAATTCTTAGCATCGACTACACGTAACGTGTGCTCGATGATCTTTTCGATATGCGCAGATCGTTCGGCAACGTATCGATCAAACGTCGAAGGTTTCCTGGGGCGGGGCACATTGGATTTATTTTTCATTTATCTGCCAACCAGCCTCAGGCGACCATCTGGATCAGTTTGGGAGCATCGTTAGCGACTGTCGCCAGCCGCTTGATCGCTTCGTGTTCTCCAGTGCTTGCTGCATAGAGCTCGAATACATCGATAGCTCCAGATTTCACCATGCTGGAAATCTGCAGGGCGACTTTCGATGCCAAGGGTAATGAGTTGTCTTCACCAATGCCCAGCAGGGCTGAAAGATTTCCTTCTCTCATGAGTAACGCGTGGCGCAGGTGGGAAAGGCGAATGTTTAAATCTTCGCTACTGGTGTCGGGAAAGTTCTGGACATCAATCAGCCGCTTAAGCAATCGCTCTTCACCGGGCAAATCCAGCTTGTTGTAGTGCACGACAATTTCCTCCTTGTTTTTCACCATCAGCTCTTGATCCAGCCCGCTTTCGTACATCTGGACGAGCTGATGCTCAATTGCTTCCAGGAGACATGCTTCTCTGGCGAAACGATCATTTTCCTGCTCCAGTTGTTCAAGCTCGGTTCGTGTCCGGGCTTCAGGTTTGCGGGTCAAGTATCTTTCAATGACTTTCAAGCTGCCCACCATTAGCTCTTTGTACTTGTCTTTTCTGGCTGAAACGGCGGGGAGGTGAGCGACACCCCTTATGGCGTACGGACAAGCTGAGCAACAGTTGACCTCACCGAAAAGATCGATCACTTCCTTTGGACACGTGTTGTTGAACGGGCAAATGTGCGTGTGATTGAAAGCGAGCTCGCTAACTTCCTGAGCGATGATGCGATCCAGCCCTGTGTCCATCTCCCGCTTGGCGTTCGACAGACTCATCAAACGGTGCTTGGTGATTGCCGCTACCGGGTTTTGCGCAATGTCGTCGTGCAGCGTTCGATTGATCTTCGCAATCGCTTGCGCCAGTTCAGGAAAATCGCCTGCAGTGAGCTTGTCTTGGTTGCTCATAAGGGCACTGCAGAGCATCTGCTGGTGTGTCATACCTAAGTCATTTTCGTCGAACACCGAATAGTAAGAGACCAATGGCTCAGACTGCCCGGTCAACCACTGGCCGACGATGCTAGGCGGAAGAAATTTGATGGCTTCCGAGACAAACCCTGCGCGCAGACCATGAGGGGTATAATCACTCGTCAGCGTACTTGCAGTGACTGAAGTGAGTCCGGCAATCGAGTTGTCAGTGATGTAAACGGGTTCGTCCGGCTCGCCTGGCAGCGATTTTGTCCAGACAAGATCGGGCACATTTTGGTCACCCAGTTCAGACTTGATGAAGTACTGTAGGCACAGCAAGAGCAGACGATATGCGTCGTAGTTGGCCCAACTGCTTGGAGTGAGTGGGAGTCTGAAGAGTGGCCTATATTGGCCAAATTTTGATCCTTTATTTAAATTGTACCAAATCTTTTGTTTATAATCGGATGAAGTGCAGCGGCGATACCACGCATACTGCCTGTCTAAAAGAGCTATTACCCTACTTGATACGATAGCAGTCCATTCGCCATGAGCCTTATCGCTACTAATCAATAGAGGCGCAAGTGGTCTGCGTACCGGGCGCTCCACGTAGTTACCGTAGCGATCTACGTCCAGCCAAAGAAGGTGCTGCTGTCGAATGCCGGTTTCGCACATAAGCTGAGTCACGCGAACGTCATTCATGATGATACGCGGCTCTACCTTGCCGTTAATCTCAATGTCCGAGATTCGGTAGAATCGCGGGATATATTTGAATGGCCGTGGTTTTCCCTCGTAGTAGAAAATGGGAGAATAATTCAACGCCGAAAAATCCAGGCAAGCGCAGTTCATACCTTCAATGCCCCACAGGCCAGCCCAGTCAGAGCTGTGACTGAGCTCACTTATATTGGGACACTTCAAGACTCCCGCAACAACTCCATTCGTGGTGCCGTCTGCCATATCGTTCAAGTGCATCGTCAGGTACTCCAGAGAATCCAGCATACTCACGAAGGTAGAAAAGTAGGGTCGTGGTATCGGTTTTTTAATGGTGCCCCAGCGTTTCTGTAGTTTCGGATAAGAATCCGGAGAAAAGCTGTTGCGTACCCGATCGCAGTTGGGGATTAGCTCTGACTGAGAGATGATATAGTCGAAAAACCCCTCAATAGGATAGATTCGTTGGTAATGCGTATCAGATGTCCATTGATTTAAGTCCACCAAAGTCTCAATCAGATGAAGTAACGTTTCGGGAGGCTCTTTTTCAAATACAGCTAGATCCTTTAATAAATCATGATCTGCGGTGATATACAGTGCGCAAGTGAAATCATTGAACGTGGTGGGGTATTGTTCAAGATGTCCATCTCGATTCATGAAGAACTTATAAAGATATGGGCCGCAGTAGGCGATCAGAAAATAAAGAGATGATTTGTGGTTTTTGACGTTTTCAAGGCGCCTTGATCTCAGAAATGCTTGATAGGTAGAGGAAATCATTTTACAAAAGTTAATGACCTTGTCCGGCAAAAGCGTTAATCCGCCTGGTAGTGCATCATCGCCATCGATCTTGAATGCTTTGTTCATGTCACGTGCATCATTAAATATGTTCGCAAAGCTTGCGATGCTGTGAATGTCTCCCTCTAAGTATTCAAGAGTTTTGTAAGTCATCTTGTCGCGAGCCGTTGAGGATGTTTTACTCTTGAAAACTGGGTCGTTGAGTTTGCGGGCTTGCAAGAGCTGCGCACGGCTATCTTCAAGGATATTATGGACAGTATCCCGCATTAATGGATCGTTTGAAGTTTCTGCCACAAACAGTGAGAAGTCATCAGTATAGTATCGTGCTAGTTCAGACTTATAGCCAAAGCTTCTAAGCTTCAGGTCGCGCACCGTTTCTGCATTAAAGTTTTGAGTGTTATATAGATTTGATGCTAGGAGTATCCTGAGCCAGTAGGTGGCCCTTAGGTCACGATTTTTCTCAGTCATAGCGCCGGTATATCCAAGCGACGATACCGGGTTAATAGCACGGACTTGTACAAGGAGAGGGCATGTTTCGACCTGTTCCCGAATCATTTCATCTACAATCAAATCACAGTTGATCGGACTCGACCAACCAAGTGGCAGAATTATCTGTTTTTCTATCCAGAGACGCAGGAAAGCGATTTTCATTATGGAGCAGAGCTGGGGGATTCTTGCCTTCGGGAAGCTTGGAATAATCTCTTTTACAATAGCTTCCCTCTGATCATTTGCTGAAAAGCAACACGTCAGTAGCTTTTCTACTTGGAGTCTGTGCACTCCAAGGAAGGGCCGAGAGCCCAGGTCGTTGAGTGCAAGAAGGGCTTCCCGGTGCCGACCACCGCTAACGCTGTTATGAAGCCTCCAGAACCGGTGCCTGACATCGATCATAGCCAAGTCAAACGCAGGGCCGACTTTTTTCTTTGGAATGAGCCACATGGGGTCGGTGTGAGATGGATTGATCATGCGGCCTCCAAGGCGAGTTGCTGAAGTTGTTTGATTTCTTGTTGATGAAACGCGATGCGCGCTTCAAGAACGGATTTCGGCCCGCCTGTAAGGCGTGCAAGGTTTGCGGCTGCTAATGTTGCTTGGAGCAAGTGAGCGTCTTGGCGGGCGTAACGTTTAGTGGTTTTACTGAGCTTGTGTCCCATCAGTTTCTGGACGGTGTTCAGGTCGAGTCCGTATCGTCGGTTACTATGGGGATTAGGATTGGGGCAATGGTTAGTCAGGTAATAACCGTACATATGCCGCAGACTATGGAACCCATAGGCTTTTCCTGTCACCCGCAATGCAGCTTTGCGAAAACGCTCATAGAGAGCCTGGTAGCTATTATGCATGGGGTCGCCATTTTTCAAATTTCTGACGAGAAAGTCATGCGTAACGGGGGCAAGATAGTGCTGTTTGCGCAGCCCAGTTTTGTATTCCTCCAGTGCGATCCAAAACATGGACGCGAAGGGCTCTATCAAGAAAGTCTCAGGGTGGGCGCGGCCTTTATGCGGGAGTGAGTTGATTTCGCTCTCGGACAAGTATTTGATCAGCACGTTGCGTCGAGTGGTCGGATCAACGATCAGAACCCGGTTAAATTCTGACTCCACCTCAGGTTTGATATCCTTCCAAAGCATGGTGAGCGCTTCTGAAACACGCGCTCCGCAAGCAGCCAACAAGCTCCACAGCATTCTGTCCCGGCGGCACGTCGTGCTCTGGATAAGCTCCATGCACTTGTCGATTGGGAACGCAAACTCATCGCCCCCGTACATGTCCGTATTGGCGAGCGACGAAGGCTTGGATATCGAAGAGAGCCCCTTGCGTTTCACCCGGCGCGCACCACCCGCCAGACACCCTGCCAGCCAACTGTTCGCTTTGATCGCAGCGCGGACATTTTTTGGTGATTCGATACTGACGGTCTGGGCTAAGGAAAACCCTGATAACGACTTGGACGCGATGTACCCTTGAATTTCCAGCTCAATCAAACCCAGGCGCAAGCGTTCGCTGGCATCAATAAAATGATTGAGTGCTGCAAGTGCAACACCGACTGAACTTCCCGAAAGGTGTCGATCTCCCAGTACGTAGGCTGCTTTTTGAATCATTGGAATATCACTGTCGGTTCCGAACACCAGAAAGCTTTCGTAGCTATCAATGGTCTGCGCAAGAAGGATAGGAGTGAGCCCTTTCTCCTGATAGGTAATTTGTTGGAGAAGCTCTAGAAATACCTTGTTGTATTCAGAATAGATTTTCGTGGTTCGTTTAGATCTTTTTTTACTCAGCTGATGAGACCAGCTGTCAAAGAAATCGTCCTGTAACTGATCACTCGAAATAAGCCTGTAACTCTGCCGACCATTCCTCTCGGTGGGAATGAGTGTAATTGGCGGGGGCAGGCTCAGCGCCTTTTCAGGTGGATGAAGTTTCATATCTGGCTCCAGTACTGCAGGGATAGCCAAATAGTTACATGAGAGATTACAAACATGCAACTGCCCGCTGCTGCATTCTTTACTATGTATACTTGGTATACAAGTGTGTCAGGTATATATTCTTATCATTGATATATAACACTATATATCAATGATAATATTCTTTCCAAGTGGTACCTTTTGGAAAAGGGGCGTGTTTTGGGGCAAAGGATGCCCATCTTGGAGGCTTGTCCCTCTGCGTTAGCGATGGGCTGAGCCGAAAGCCGCATTGGGAAGTGCTGTTCTGTTAGCCGGAGATCGATGTAAGGTCGGCGTGTCAAGGGGGTGTAAAATAAATAAATATTTGTGTTTGGAGGGACTGGGAATACACCTTTCGAAGGTGGTTGGCTGCATGCTTAGGAAGAGGTAGCCCGAGGAAATGTGGTTTTAAGGTGTAGTGGCCAACTCGTTCTGTAATGACACTGGGGAATCAGGGGGACTTGAATCATCCATGCCTCTGATGATTGATGCTGAAACCCTACTGTCTCTGCTGTCTGACGTCGACACTGCCAAGATCGACGTCGTCACGTCGTCACGTCGTTGCGCTTATCGCGCCAACGAACAGCCCCGCGACGCGCAAACTGAGCAGTTCTTGAAGGGCTATCAAGCGGCATATCGCTTTTAACATCAGGCTGACGCGATACGTTCCAGCAGTTCTCTCAGTAACGCTGACTCTCCGAGGCTCAGTACATGCACCTCGCCGAGGCTTGCTTTAAGCCCGGATGCGAATGCAGGTGCTTTTCGAGCTTGACCCAATTCAGATATCTCAGGAAGCTCAGGTTGCAGGAGGGGGCTCACTGCCTTTAGAGCGAGCCAGCTGGTGTCAGTCGAGCGACTAGTTTTATGAAGGCAGGTGAAAATCATGCCGACACAGAAGGGATGAATAAACTCGATGGCTTGTTTTTCACCCACGCGCAAGCGGCCAGACTTGGCAACCTGCTGTACCCGTTCTCTCAGATAATCAATCTGGAGTTTCCAAAGGCCGGATACTTCACCGTTGCGGGGCATGCTGGTACGCAGATAGAGCTCTGGATGTCTTATTCCAAAAGCTATTAGAGCTTCAATCGCATCATAGAGGCCGTGGACGGGGTTAGCGGTTTTACCTTGTGCCGTTCGAAACGCGGCCCAGAGGTGAGTCGCCACTGAGTCCAGTAGCTCATCCATGTTCCCCACATGGTGATAGATCTGAGGGGCTTGAACACCGGCGCTTTTTGCAACGGCACGTACAGTGGCTGCACCAATACCTTCTTCCGAAATGATTTTCGCCGTGGTAGCGATGATGTGAGCGCCGAGGGCTGAATGTGGAGGGGTAGTCATGATCGTAGGAATTCAGGGCTTTCTGGCATGCTGGGGCTACGTGTTCGGGCTGCTTGAGAGGGCGAGGATGATACGTGCCGAGCGCTGGGTCGGCAATTGGCGCTTCTGCGTCGATGTCCGCGACGTAAGCAGAGGTTGGCTGAGTGGGATCTATTCAGTCTTTTATCGCTGTACCCAATCAGGTGTGGTGCGGCGACATCACTTACATGTGGGCTCAGGGGAAGTGACACTATCTGGCGGTCGTGCTGGATCTTTGCGCGCGCCGGGTGGTTGGCTGGGCGCTATCGGAAAAGCCGGACGCCGATCTGGTTATCAAGGCGCTGGATATGGCTTACGAGCAACGAGGAATGCCTCAGGGCCTGCTGTTTCACTCGGATCAAGGGTCGCCCAGTATGCGAGTCACTTATTTCGCCAGCGGCTGTGGCGTTATCGCATGCGCCAGAGCATGAGTCGCCGGGAAAATTGCTGGGACGCGCCGATGGAGCGCGTATTCCGCAGTTTGAAAACCGAATTGATACCGACTCTGGGTTACAGAACTGCCCAAGAAGCCCAGCGCGATATCAGCCACTTCTTGATACATCGGTACAACTGGGTTCGACCCCATCAATTCAACGGTGGGCTGGCGCCAGCTCGGGCCGAAGAAAAACTTAACGTCGTGTCCGGGATTAGTTGACCACTACAGTCAGCCACCGCATGTTCTCATTCATCATTGCTCTGGCTAGCCTCCGCCTGATTGGCTTGGATGGCTTTGGTCGCGGCCACTCCTCCTCGCTTGGTAAGGTCTATACCGATGACCTTGATGTCTTCAACGTTAGGAAACCTCGAAGCGATGGTCAACCAGTGTTCTTGCAATGCGGTTACTAGATCATTAAACCCGACCCGACCTTTGCTGGGCGACTCCCACGTGGCCTGACCTCCATGGTTCACCAGCAAAAAGATGCCACAGCTTGAGCTTACGTCGCGTAAGTAATCCCCGCAGAGCTGGTTCTCAAGCCGTTCGAAATGCCCGGAGCCGCTCCAGTTCTGCGAAAGCTTTAGTTCGACAGGTACGGGCGCGTAGGACAGGCTGTTCTGGAATCGATAATCAGGGCGCTTGTCATCGGCGAGCTGCTCTTCCTGTGGAACAACGTAGTGTCCTGCAGCGTGATCTCTCAACCACTTACCGATGAACTTCCGAATGGAGGTTTCCTGATTGGTCTGGAGCAGAATCTCTGCATAGCTCGAATCGCCATCTTCTAAATCGTGCTTTAAGTCCAGAAGACGATCAATCGCCAGGTTCCAGAGTTCACGATGGGTGGACGGCGTGCTTTCCAGCGACTCATGAAACTCGACGACCTTCGATGGTTCCCAAGGCGGCGTCTGCGAGTCGGCTGTAGCTTTCTGCTGAGCGTAGAATGCGCTCCAGGGACGTAATCGCTCGGCAGGGTGGGCCTGTGCGATTTCCTGCAATGCTAGGAATGATTCTTTCCCAGGCGTCTCCCGGATAAAAGCTAAAAGCCCATCACGAGCATTTTGGGCATCGTCCCTAAGTCCGGGGGAATAGACCCCTTTTCCTGCGCGGTCAATGTCTTCTGCAATTCGTATGTAGGTGTGCATCAGCAGATACAGCGCTTTTGCATGCTCAACCGTTTTGTAATTCTGCCGACAGCGTCTGGCAGTGCGGCTTCCAACAATGGCAATCAGGCAAAGCATGGCAAATTTGGCTTTTTCCTCATCTGACGATAACGAGTCGATGCGAGCTGCTAGTGCCGGGATAGCAAGCACCGGCTCCACTCCAACCCACACGGCGTACCAGGTCGGCGCAATCTCCGGATTTACCTCTTCTAAGGCACGCTTGCTGGCGAGCTCAGCCAGAACCTCATCATAGACAGACGAGTTCTGCACGATGCTCAGCACGAGCTGGAGCGACTCAAGGTCGCTGATGTGCTGTGCCAGCCGGGCCATGAGCGGAGCAGCTAGCTCCCCGTACATCCAGTCCCCGCCCCAGCGCAGTCTTTGTAGCACACGATTGCCGCCTGATTCCAAACGTGGCGAATCCAGCTCGTATTCGATTTCACGCGTTACGATTTCTTGGATAAGACGCGGGTACAGCCCGAAAAGTTTGGGAAGCCACTCCGGAAAGCCGTTCAGCTCAAGCAGCCCATAGCGAGCTGCGTACTCAGCGTTATCAGCGGACATCTGCGAGAAGCGGGATGGCTCCTCTTTTGCCTCAATAGCGAGCCCCGTCAACCCAAAAATCACATGATATGGGGTCGAATTGGCAGCAGCCCCCTTCGATGGCAGCGTTGGGCAATAGCCCCGCCAGAAATTAATAGCGCCGGCACGAAACGCTTGAGCAACAGGCATGCCGAACTCACTTATGAGCGACTGCCAATTACCGCTGCTCCAAGTATTTGAAGAGGATGAGCCCTCACGCATCTGTTCCATTAGATAAGCTTGGCTTTGAGTCATCACGCCTGGCTCGGGGTTGTTTATAAGTGCCACTTCATAGGCGAGCCCCTCCTGCCAAGAGCGACGACGCTCTGTCTCTTCAGCTTTTCGTTGGGCTGCTTCCCCTTTCCACTGAGCCTGCTTGATCTCCCACTCCTCGACTTCTCGCTTCGGTGGATTTAAAAGAATTTCGAGGTTCGCGCGAAGCTCGGCGTGGGACTCGGTGGCTTGCCGAAACTCGGGGCAGTGTCAGACTGCCGACATTCCGGGTCTAATCATCACATTCAGGTAGGTAATCACATGATTTTATAGATGTCGCTGAGCGTGCATTCAGCTGCGCACTTGGGGGCGTTTGGGGGGCTTGCATGGAGGGCCCGGTTTTGCTAACGTCTAGCGGATTAGATGCGTACGGAATAGTGGTCTAGAACTCCTATTAATAGGGGGTACCTTAGATAAGGGTTCGAATCCCATCGCCTCCGCCATATTTGTACCTAAAGGCCCCGTATTCCGGGGCCTTTTTGCATTCTGCGTTTTGTGTTTTTCCCGCGCGCTGCGTGAGTGCTAGCTCATCCGTGGTCTCTGATCCGTAGTGCAGTCTCCGATGAGATCGCTCGGAGCGCGCTCAACGTGCGTGAGATTTCCGAGCAGGCGTCTGCGGTCAGTGAGGTGCCCCGTCCTCTTTGTCGATGTATTAACTCGTGAATTAGCTTGCCCTCAAGCAGGCTGCAGACTGCCTGCCCAAACCTGCCCAGGTCCGGTAAGACATTACAAGGATTCGCGTTATGGAGTTGTCACTGGAAACGGTCGCCCTTTTCTCCCTCAAGCTGGCTTACGAGAAGGAAGGGGATAGTCCGATTTTGCGTCAAGACACGATAATGAGTGGGTATCAGAGGGACGAGTTCGGCTTGCTTGTGTGCAAAGGTGATATCGAAGCTATCCGGCTTAAAATCGATGAGTGTCTGGGGTTGGCATTGAAAGCTTTAGGCGGCACCGCCACGCCGCTAGGGCGCGAGCTTCAAAAGCTGACAGCTTGCTTTAGTTGCGCCGAGACGATGGGCGCGCTTGATGCCCCGTTGGCTGCGCTCAAGGACTACTTGAAAGACGTTCAGTAACGGGGCGTCCTCTAGTCATTCGTGTGGTGCGAGGAGCGGGGAGGACGCTCAGGCCTGTCATCTGTAGCGAGAGTCACTGGTACTCTTTATATGTACACGTTCTGGAGGCCGCCCCCGGTAATCGTTGAAAGGCCTTGTCATGCAGTTCTGCCGCATCGTCCGCCAGTTCAATCACCGCAGGATGTTGTCTGCGGCATGCAGACTGCCTTGATGCAGGTATGCGCTTCGTAATGATGCTTGTCAGGGAGGTACTGCTGGGTGTGCTTGATAGCGTGGGGAAGGGCTTCTGATAGCGTCATCCTAATATGTTGTATCTGTGTAGAAAAAAATGGGAAAGGTGGTTGACCGCTGATTTTAATCCTGTAGAATTCGCCTCCCGCTAACGAGAGACGTGAAGTTGATCGAAGCGCAAGTGGTTGAAGTTGCAAAGGAAACTT